>DASWRR010000001.1:0-5107 GCA_036403055.1 Ilumatobacteraceae bacterium
CGAGTGCCTGCTGTTCGGCGGGCTGATCTCGACCTACATGCTGTATCGCGGTCGGCACACCGGCACACCGGGGCCGGCACAGCTGTGGGACATCCCACTCACGTCCGTGTCGAGCTTCGTGCTGCTGATGAGCTCGCTGACGATGGTGCTCGCGGTCAGCGCGGCGCAACGGCGCGACGATCGACTGACCTGCCTGTGGTTGTCGGTGACCGCGCTGCTCGGCTCGACGTTCGTCGGTGCCCAGGTCTACGAGTTCACGTCCTTCTACCACGAAGGCATCGGCTTCACGACCAGCCTGTTCAGCTCCAGCTTCTTCACGCTCACCGGCTTTCACGGCATTCACGTGACGGTCGGGATCATCATGCTGATGTCGCTCGTCGGCATCGTGTCGCGCAGCGAGGTGCCGGGGGACAAGGCCGAAGTCGTCGAACTGATCGGTCTGTACTGGCACTTCGTCGACATCGTCTGGATCGTCATCTTCACGCTCGTCTACCTGATCCCGGCATGAGGTTCGCACGATGACAACGACCGATCACACGGAGCACACGGGTCACGACGATCACGTCGAGCACACCGAGCCGCACGCGCACAAGCCGAACAGCTTCTACATCAAGGTGGCCGCGGCACTTGCCGTCATCACCGGCGTCGAGGTCGGTCTGTACTACCTCGATCTCGGCAAGTTGTACCTCCCCGTTCTGTTGGTGCTGATGGCCGTGAAGTTCTTGACGGTCGTCTCATTGTTCATGCACCTCAAGTTCGACAACAAGATCTTCAGCTGGCTGTTCTACACCGGGCTCGGGTTGGCTGTGTTCGTGTACGTCGCGGCACTGATGACGTTCCGGTTCTTCGACGGGAGCTGACGGATGCTCGGCGTGGCCTTCGCCGATCCCTGGAGGTTCCAGGCGAACCCCGAGGTCTACCTCCTCGTCGCCTTCTTGATCGGCGCGTACGTGTACTCGGTCCGAGTGATCGGGCCGCGCGCCGTCCCAGTCGGAGAGCCGGTCGTGACGCGTTCGAACATCGGGTGCTTCATCGGCGCGATGGCGCTGCTGTTCGCCGCCAGCACGTGGCCAATCCACCAGATCGGCGAGGACTACCTCTACTCGGTCCACATGTTGCAGCACATGATGTTGAGCTACTTCATGCCGCCGCTCGTGCTGCTCGCGACGCCGCCTTGGCTCATGCGCCTGCTTGTCGGGACGGGTCGAACGTGGCGCGTCGTGAAGTTCATGACCAAGCCGGTCGTGGCGGCGCTCGTGTTCAACGGGGTCGTGATGGTGACCCACATACCGCCCGTGGTGAACGCGTCCGTGCAGAGCGCACCGTTGCACTACTCGCTCCACCTGTTGCTGGTGATCACCGCCGTCGTGATGTGGATGCCCGTGGTCGGCCCGTTCCATGAGCTCCGGATCAGCGATTCGGCGAAGCCGATCTACCTGTTCCTCCAGAGTGTGGTTCCTACGGTTCCCGCTGGCTGGCTGACGTTCGCCGAGGGCGTTGTCTACAAGCACTACAACCAGCCCGTACGTGTCTGGAGCATCAGTCCGACCGACGATCAGCAGTTGGCCGGAGCGATCATGAAGATCGGTGGATCGATCTTCTTGTGGTCGCTCGTGGTGTTCTACTTCTTCAAGCGATTCGCAACGACGTGGAAAGAAGACAACACGTATCGTCGTACTCCGCTGACGTTCGACGACGTGAAGTCGGAGTTCGACAGCACACCGGCGCCGACCGAGAAGGTGCCGTGACGTTGATCGGAGTTGAGCAGAACAGGAAAATCGGCCAACTTCGCTGAGGACTACGCTTCGCGAATGCACACACCTGGGGGGAGTTGCACTCATCTCGCGCGAAGCCGGGGCCTTCGTGGCGCGTCGGTCGTCGTGGCCACGTGTGTGATCGCCGCGCTCACGTCGTGCAGCAGCAACACAGCGGCCTCGAGACCCGTGTCGGCGTCGGACGACGATGCTGTCACGGTCGGCTCGTTCGACTTCGCCGAAAGCGCAGTCGTCGCCGAGGTGTACAGCCAAGGGCTGGAGGCCGCCGGGTTCACCGTGCAACGACAGTTCCGGCTCGGCCCCCGCGAGTTCGTCGGTCCCGCTCTGGAGACCGGTCTCGTCGAGTTCGTGCCCGAGTACGCGGGGACGGCAGCGGCCTTCTACAGCATGGGCACGGCACGGCCGAGCGACGACACGGCGGTGATGCACGCCGAGCTCGTCAAGGCAGTCTCCGCCGACCATGTGGTTGCGCTCGCGGCGTCGGCGGCGCAGGACCGCAACACGTTCGTCGTCACCCAGGCGACAGCGAGCCGGCTTCATCTGAAGTCGCTCAGCGACCTCGGCGCAGTGGCTGACCAACTGACGTTCGGCGGGCCGCCGGAGTGCCAGACGCGCGACCTCTGCGTGCTCGGCCTGAAGAAGACGTATCACGCGTCGTTTCGCGATTTCGTCGCCCTCGATGCCGGCGGGGCACTGACCCACAGGGCACTGACCGAGGGACTCGTCGACGTCGCTGTGCTGTTCACGACGGACCCCGAGATCAAGAGCGAAGGTCTGGTCGAGCTGGACGACGACAAGGGCATGCAACCGGCCGAGAGCATCACGCCACTCGTGCGCAAGGACCTCGTCGACCGGCTCGGATCCCGGTTCGTCGACGTGATCGACGCGGTGTCGGCGCGGTTGACGACGGCCGAAGTTCGTGACCTTAACGGCGCCGTCGCTGCACCGGGCGCCGACGTGTCGGCCGTCGCCACAGCATGGTGGGCGCAGGTCAACGCATGAGCACCGACGCGAGTCTCGAGGACGGCATCGACGCACCGGTGTCGGTCGTCGACGCCTCGCCGCACGTCCCGGAGACCGTGCGGCGAACGAAGCGAAAGCGCCGTCCATCGGGTGCGCCGCCACCGCTCCCACGCAACATCGGCCGTTCCGGTCGCGGATGGATCGCCGCGTTCTTCGTGCTGATCGTGGGAATGATCGTGACCGGTGGCTCGCCTCGTGCAAGGCGGGCAACGGACCGCATCGATGCGGCCGTGCTGCGCGGCATGGCGAGAGAGCGGACCGATTGGATCACGCGGGTCGCGCATGCCGTCGACAGAGTCGCCACCGGATGGACGATGTTCTTCATCGCGATGTCGTTGATCATCGTCGCCGGCATCTTCCGCCGTTGGCGACATCTGTTCACCTTCCTCGGCGGCGTCGTCGTGCTCGCCGTCATCGGTCAACTGATGATCTACAGCTATCGCCGCCCGCGGCCGTACGACGTGACGACGATCGGGCGTTGGCAGGGCTACTCGCTCCCGTCTGCCACTGTCGCCGTCTTCACCTTCACGGTGGTGGGCCTCATCTACATCCTCGCCGTCCCCGGGCACATGCGGAACATCGCCAAAGCGTTCGGCTTGTTCGCTGTCGTGCTCCTGGCTGCATCGCGGATGTACCTCGGTGTCGATCACCCTCTGGATGCCCTGTTCGGTGCGGTGGTCGGTGTCGCGATTCCATTGATCGGGTTCCGGTTCTTCACCCCGAACGAGGTGTTCCCCGTGACGTATCGTCGTGGGAAGGCTGCCCATCTCGACGTCGGCGGCCGACGCGGGGAAGCGTTGCGCCAAGCAGTCGAGGAACAACTCGGCGTCACGGTGCTCGAGGTGAAGCCGGTCGGCCTCGGTGGTTCCGGTGGGTCGACGCCGTTGCGCCTGCGGGTCGCCGGTGATCCCGATACCTACCTCTTCGGCAAGCTCTATGCGATGAACCACGTGCGCGCCGATCGGTGGTACAAGCTCGGACGCACGATCTTGTACGGACGACTGGAGGACGAGACGCCGTTCCAATCGGTGCGACGTCTGGTGCAGTACGAGGACTATGCCCTTCGGGTGATGCGCGACGCAGGGATACCGACCGCCGCGCCGCTCGGCATCGTCCAACTCACCCCCGAGCGCGAGTACCTGTTGGTGACGCAGTTCTTCGACGGCGCCGTCGAGATCGGCGAGGCCGACGTCGACGATCAGATCATCGACGAAGGGCTCGGCCTCGTTCGTCGACTGTGGAACAACGGGCTGGCCCACCGCGACATCAAGCCGGCGAACCTGATGGTGAAAGACGGTCACCTCTTCGTGATCGACCCGGCGTTCGCCCAGGTTCGGCCGTCTCCATGGCGCGAGGCGGTCGACCTCGCCAACATGATGCTGGTCCTCGGCGTGCGCACGGATGCCGAGCGGGTGTACAACCGAGCGCTCGCGTTCTTCACCCCCGACGAGATCGCCGAGGCGTTCGCTGCGGCACGTGGCATCGCCAGCCCGACGCAGCTGCGCACCATGATGAAGAGCGACGGCCGCGACCTCGTCGCCCAGTTCCGCGCGCTCGCGCCGGCACGTCGTCCGATTTCGCTGCAGACGTGGGGCCCGCGCCGCGTGCTGCTGGCACTCGCCGTGATCGGCGTGTTCGGCATCGCGTTGATGAACGTGTACTCGATGTTCACTCCGATCGATCTCCCGATCGACGACAAGCCGTCGTGCGGTACCGAGAAGGTGATGATCCTGATGGCCCAATCGGTGCCGACGGCCCCGGAGGTGCCGTGCGTTGCATCGCTTCCCGCTGGATGGAGCTTCGGCTCGGCGCGCATCAGCCGCGGCGAGGGTCAGTTCTGGCTGAACTCCGACCAGGCCGGCGGCCACGCCCTCGAGGTGACCCTGCGACCGGAGGACAAGTGCTCGCTCGAGGGCGCCTCCGAAGTCACCAGCGACGAACCAGGACTTCGCCGGTTCGAGCGCCCGATCCAGCTTCCGCCAGACCTCCGCGCGGTTCGGATGTACGTCACCCATGGCGAATGCGTGACCTACGAGTTCCAGTTCCACGGCGACGCCAACGCGTCCGCGATCGTCGTCCTCGACGCGGCGCTCGGGTTCCAGCACCGCGCCGATCTGGTGGCGGTGGTCGATCGGCAAACCGGTCTCTCGTTGTGCGGCGCCGCCGCCCGGCCGTGCACGGGCTCGCCATGACAGCGCTCCTCGCGGCAACGGTGCCCGGTGTCATCGTCCGCGTCCTCGGTGGGACGCTCGGCGCGATCGTCGTGACCGTCCTCGCGCTGCGGCTCTTGGGCATTCGTCGTGGTTGGG
>DASWRR010000002.1:0-1763 GCA_036403055.1 Ilumatobacteraceae bacterium
CGGAACGAACGCGGCGCGCCGGGGTTGTGGGCTCACGGCATCTCGGGTGATCTCCCGATCGTGCTCGTGCGGATCGACGAAGCCGAGGACCTCGACATCGTCCGTCAGTTGCTGCGGGCCCACGAGTACTGGCGCTTGAAGCTGCTCGACGTCGATCTCGTCATCGTCAACGAGCACGGTGCGACGTATGCACAGCATCTGCACGACTCGCTCGAAGCGCTCGTCCGCGCCAGCCAGTCGCGAACGTTGCAAGAGAGCCACCCCGGTCAGGGCGGCGTCTTCATCGTGCGCGGCGAACAGCTCACCGATGCCGATCGCACCTTGCTGCAGACGGCGGCAAGGGCCGTGCTGTTGAGCCGCCGCGGAAGCCTTGCCGATCAGGTGATCCGTCTCGAGCGAACGGAGAAGATCGCCGCACGTCCGCCCACCGTCGCCATCAGGCCGTCGATCTCGACGCCGGCCGAACCGCGACCGGAGCTCGAGTTCTTCAACGGCCTCGGCGGTTTCGCCGACAACGGTCGCGAGTACGTCACCGTGCTCGGACCGGGCCAGTCGACCCCGGCCCCGTGGCTCAACGTCATCGCCAATCCGTCGTTCGGGTTTCAGGTGTCGGAGTCCGGCTCCGGCTACACGTGGTCGGGCAACAGTCGTGAGAACCAGCTGACGCCGTGGTCCAACGATCCGGTCAGCGACCCGATCAGCGAGGCCATCTACGTCCGCGACGACGACACCGGCGAGGTCTGGGGACCGACGGCGCTCCCGATACGCAGCGCGGAGTCGACGTACGTCGTGCATCACGGCGCCGGGTACAGCCGGTTCGAGCACCAACGTGACGGCATTCAGCTGTCGCTCGTTCAGTTCGCCGACCTCGATGATCCAGTCAAGGTGTCGGTGCTGACGATCGAGAATCGTTCGGGCCGCGCACGACGCCTGTCCGTCACCGCGTATGCCGAGTGGGCCCTCGGTACGTCGCGCAGCGCGAGCGCCCCCCTGATCGTGACCGACCACGACGCCGACACCGGCGCGATCTTCGTGCGCAACCCGTGGAACACCGAGTTCGCCGGCCGCATCGCGTTTCTCGATCTCGGTGGGCGTCAGACGGCGTGGACCGCTGACCGCACCGAGTTCCTCGGGCGCAACGGCGACGCATCTCGCCCCGCCGGTCTCGATCGCGGATCGCGACTGCTGGAGGCGTCGGGCGCGGGCCTCGATCCGTGTGCCGCGTTGCAGACGAGCTTCGAGCTCGCCGCGGGTGCACGTACGACCGTTCAAGTGTTGCTCGGTGAGGCCGGAGACAGGCCGGCCGCCGGCGCGCTGATTCGCAAGAGTCGAGCAGCGGATCACACCGCGACGCTGCGCGACATCGCCAAGTTCTGGGACGACGTGCAAGGCGCGATCCAGGTCCGCACACCCGATCGTTCGCTCGACATCATGGTCAATCGGTGGTTGACGTACCAGACGCTGGCGTGCCGGCTGTGGGCCCGTGCCGCCTTCTACCAAGCGGGTGGCGCCTACGGCTTCCGCGACCAGTTGCAAGATGTGATCGCGCTCGTCACGCCGAAGCGAGAGTTGACGCGCGAGCACCTGCTCCGCGCCGCGGGTCATCAGTTCCCCGAAGGCGACGTGCAGCACTGGTGGCATCCGCCCACCGGCCGCGGCGTACGCACGCGGATCTCCGACGATCGCGTGTGGTTGCCGTACACCGTCGATCGATACTTGGCGGTGACCGGTGATAGGTCGGTGCTCGACGAGATGGTCCCGTA
>DASWRR010000003.1:0-8039 GCA_036403055.1 Ilumatobacteraceae bacterium
CGGTCGTCGAGCATCACGAGGTCGTCAACAACCCGGAGAACGCGGCGGACGGCGTGCGCCTCGTGCCGTTCTCCAAGGAGCTGTACATCGAGCACGACGACTTCATGGAGGACGCGCCACCGAAGTACTTCCGCCTCACCCCCGGGCGCGAGGTGCGGTTGCGGTCGGCGTACCTCGTCACGTGCACCGGTTGCGTGAAGGACGACGAGGGGAAGGTCATCGAGGTGCAGTGCACGTACGACCCGGCGACATCGGGCGGCAACGCACCGGACGGTCGCAAGGTGAAGTCGACGATGCACTGGGTGTCGGCGGACCACGCGCTCGACGCGACCGTCGCGTTGTACGACCGCCTCTTCTCCGCGGAGGTGCCGGGCGAGGCGACGGGCGATCCGCTCGACGATCTCAATCCCAACTCTCGCGAGCTCGTCACGAACTGCAAGGTAGAGCCGGCGCTCGCCCACACGGCACGGGGGTCCGTCGTGCAGTTCGAACGTCTCGGCTACTTCGCCCACGACTCGTCGACGGCACTGTCGTTCCATCGCACCGTCGGGCTGCGCGACGAGTGGGCCAACATCCAGAAGCGCAGCTGACGCCAGTTTCGGGCGCTGTGGGCAAGACTGACCACATGGCACGAGGTCGACTCCGGGTGTATCTCGGTGCGGCGCCGGGCGTCGGTAAGACGCACGCGATGCTCGAAGAAGGAGTGCGCCGGGCCGGCCGCGGCGCGGACGTCGTCATCGGCGTGCTCGACGAATCGGGTCGCGGCAACACGGCGCGCGAGGGACTCGCCGAACTGGCTGCACGGCTCGAAGAGATCCCGATCGTCGAGGGCGAGCACGGAGCGGTCGAGCTCGACGTGGAGTCGGTGTTGAAGCGTCGGCCGCAGGTGGTGCTGGTCGACGACCTCGCCCACCGCGTTGGCGAAGATTGCGGTCGATGGAATCAGGTCGAGGAGCTCGTGGTCAGCGGGATCGACGTCATCACCACGGTCAACATCTCCGACCTCGAATCGATGACCGACGTCGTCACGCGGATCACGGGCGCACCGTCGTCGGAGACGGTCCCAGACGCAGTCGTCCGTGCTGCAGATCAGATCGAGCTCGTCGACATGAGCCCCGAAGCGTTGCGCCGCCGGCTGGCACACGGGCACGTGTACCCGCCGGATCACGTCGACACCGAGGTCGCCAACGTCTTCCGTCCTGAGGTGCTCGGCAAGCTGCGTCAGCTGAGCTTGTTGTGGCTCGCCGATCGGGTCGAGGAGCAACTCGAGCGGCAAGTGCTCTCCGACGTCCCCGACGAAACGCGCGGCGTCCGCGAGCGCATCGTGGTCGCGCTCGGCGGCCAAGGCGGTGAGCATCTTGTCCGCCGCGCGGCGCGGATCGCGGGGCGCACCGGAGGCCATCTCGTCGGCGTCCACGTCGTGACCGGCAACAAGCCTCCGGGCCCTGACCTCGAACGGCAGCGGGGCCTGCTCGTCGGCCTCGGTGGCGTCTATCGAGAGATCGTCGGCGACAGCGTCGCGGACGCGTTGGCCGCGTTCGCCCGCGTCGAGCAGGCCACCCAAGTGGTGGTCGGCGCGGTGCCGAGCAGCACTCGCGCGTCGGTGGCGTCGTCCATCGCTACCGAGCTCATCGACAAGATCGGAGCCGTCGATGTGCACGTCGTCGCCACGGACATCGTCGAGCCGTCGAGCGAACCGCTCCCCGGAGGTCGAACCGCGCCCGCCCGGACGACGCGATTGCGCGCCGGCGCGTGGATCCTGTGCATCGCCGGCCTGCCGATCCTGACTGCGATCTTGTCGAGCGTTCGCCGGCACGTGTCCGTGGGCTCGGCGTTGATGTTCGACCTGTGTCTCGTCATGGCCGTCGCGGCGTTGGGCGGCCTCCGCGCAGGGCTCGTCGCATCGGTCGGTGCGTTCGGCCTGACGAACTGGTTCCTCACGCCACCACTGCACACCGTCACCGTCGGCGATGCGCAGAACGTCGTCGCGCTCACCGTGTTCGTGCTCGTGACGGTCGTCGTCAGCTTCCTGGTCGACCGTGCCGCGGGTCGTTCGCGCGAGGCGGCGTCGGCGCGCGCCGAGGCCGCGGCACTCGCGCGCTCTGCGGCAACGCTGGTCGGCGCGCACGACCCTCTCCCCGATCTCGTCGAGCAACTGCGCGCGACGTTCGGGCTGGCGTCGGCGTCTGTCTTCGAGATGACCGCCGACGGCTGGTGGCCAACGCACGTCTCCGGCCATCCCGAGATCCTCGATCCCAGCGACGGCACGTCGATCGACATCTCGGCCGACGGCAGCCTGCGACTCGTCGTGTCGACCAACGCGCTGCGGCCCGAGCAGTTGGAGGTCCTGCGCGCGTTCGCCGATCAGCTCGCCATGGCCGTGGAGGCACGGCGGCTCCGCGTCGACGCGGCCAACGCCGACCTCCTGGAGGAAGCGAATGCGCTGAGGGCCGCGTTGTTGCAAGCGGTGTCGCACGACTTCCGCACGCCGCTGGCCACGATCAAGGCGTCTGCATCCGGGCTGCTGCACACGGACGCGGCGTTCTCCGACTCGGACCGCCGGCTGCTGTTGAGCGACATCGACGTCGCCGCCGATCGGCTCGATCGAATGGTGCGCGATCTGCTCGACATGAGCCGCCTCCAAGTCGGAGCACTCGATCTCAGGTTGCGTTCGGTCGCGTTGGAGGAAACGGTCGCCGCGGCACTCGCCGGACTGTCGGTCGGGCCCGGCCGCGTCGAGGTCGATGTCCCTGACTCGTTGCCCACCGTCCTTGCCGACGATGCGTTGCTCGAGCGCGCCGTCGCGAACCTGGTGTCGAACGCCGTTGCGTGGTCACCACCGGGGAGCGCGGTGAAGGTGCAGGCCGGTCAGATCGGCGGTTCGATCGATCTGCGCATCGTCGACCGCGGCCCAGGAATTCCGCGCGACGATCGTGAGCGGATCTTCCTTCCGTTCCAACGCCTCGGTGACCGCTCGAACGACGCCGGCGTCGGTCTCGGGCTCGCGATCGCGAAGGGCTTCATCGAAGCGATGGGCGGGCGGTTGAGCCTCGACGACACGCCGGGCGGGGGTCTGACCATGACGATCCGGTTGCAGGTCGCCGACGAGGCAGCGTCGTGACGCGGATCCTCGTCGTCGACGACGAGATCCAGATCCGGCGTGCGCTCGACATCAACTTGCGGGCCCACGGCTACGACGTGTCCCTGGCTGCGACGGGCGAGGAGGCGTTGACCGAGGCCGCGGCCACCGCGCCCGATCTCGTCTTGTTGGATCTCGGTCTCCCCGGCCTCGATGGCGTGGACGTGATTCGCGGTCTTCGCGGTTGGACCTCCATCCCGATCATCGTTTTGTCGGCGCGCGACGCCGACGCGAGCAAGGTGGCCGCGCTCGACGCCGGAGCCGACGACTACGTCACCAAGCCATTCAGCATCACGGAGCTGCTCGCGCGCCTGCGCGCCACACTGCGGCGTCACCACCCAGCGCCCGAGGAGCCGATCGTGTCGACCGACGCGTTCTCCGTCGACATGGTCAACAAGCGGGTCACACGCGACGAACAGTCGGTCCATCTCACACCGACCGAGTGGCAGATCGTCGAGCGTCTCGTGAGGAACCCTGGGCGACTGGTCACGCAGCGCCAACTGCTGCAAGACGTGTGGGGACCGCAGTACGAGAGCGAGACGAACTACCTGCGAGTCCACCTCGCGGCGATCCGCCGAAAGCTCGAACCCGACCCCGGTCAACCGCGCTACTTCATCACCGAGCCGGGCATCGGGTACCGCTTCGAGCCGTCTTGACGCGTTCTTAACGACGTCCGGTTCGATCTTTCCGTTGCCCAAACGGCGACGCATCGGAGCTCATGGTTGAGTGGGCCGGTGCTCCTCGAAGACGACGTACAAGCGCCCGCGCCCCCCACACCTCCGTTGACCGAAACGGTCGTACAAACGATTCCCGAGCCACTCGCATATCGCATCAAGAACAAGGTGCTCGGTCCGCCGCTGCACAGCGATCGTCTCGAGCACGAGACGCTGGGGAACGCGACGGCGCTTGCGGTGTTCGCGTCCGACAACCTGTCCTCGTGTGCGTACGCGACGGAGGAGATCCTTCGTGTACTGATCGCGTACGTCGGTCTGGCGGCGTTCTCGCTCGTCACGCCCGTGACCATCGCCGTCCTCGTGGTGCTCGGCTTCCTCATCCTGTCGTATCGCCAGACGATCAAGGCGTACCCGTCGGCCGGCGGCGCGTACATCGTGACGCGCGACAACTTCGGGCTGCTGCCCGCGCAGGTTGCCGGTGTCGCGCTACTGACCGACTACGTCCTCACCGTCGCGGTGTCGGTGGCGGCGGGCAGCGACGCGCTTGCCTCGGCGTTCCCTGCACTCGCCGGGTTCAAGCACTGGATCGCGATCGGATTCGTGTTGTTCATCGCCTACGGCAACCTTCGCGGGACGAAGGAGTCGGGGAAGATGTTCGCGGTCCCCACCTACTTCTTCATCGTCAACATGTTCATCCTGACCGGTGTGGGCATCGTGCGCGAGATCACCTCATCACTCGGTCGTGGACCGACGAACGCGCCCGGCATGGTCGGCCTCGGATCTCATCACGGAAACGGCTTCCTCATGGGAGCAACCGTGTTCGTCGTGTTGAAGGCGTTCGGCTCCGGCGGTGCTGCAGTCACCGGTGTAGAAGCGATCTCGAACGGCGTCCCCGCGTTCAAGGCACCGGCGTGGAGGAACGCCCGCAAGACGCTCGTCGTGATGGGCTCGCTGCTGGGATTCATGTTCCTCGGGCTTTCGATCCTTGCGGCGCGCACGCATGCGATGCCGTACAAGGACGGCGTGCCATCGGTGATCTCACAGGTCGGCAAGCTCGTCTACGGCGGCACGCCGCTCGGGCATGTGCTCTTCTACACACTCCAGGCCGGGACGATGTTGATCCTGGTGCTCGCGGCGAACACGAGCTTCGCCGACTTCCCTCGACTCGCGTCGTTCCAAGCCGGCGACAACTTCATGCCGCGCCAACTGACGATCCGCGGGCATCGCCTGGTGTTCTCGAACGGCATCATCTTCCTGGCGGGTGCCGCCATCGTCACGCTCCTCGCCACCGGCGGCGAGGTCAGCCGACTGATCCCGTTGTATGCGATCGGCGTGTTCACCAGCTTCACGCTGAGCGGCGCCGGCATGGCGAAGCATCACATCACGCACAAGGAGCCGAACTGGCGTCGTGGCCTCGTCATCAACGGCATCGGCGCGCTGCTGTCCGCACTGGTCCTGATCATCGTGACCGTCGTGAAGTTCCGTGATGGCGCGTGGGTGATCCTCGTGCTCGTGCCGGTGATGGTGTACGGCGTGGTTCGGCTGAATCGCACGTACCAGGCCGAGGACGTCGAATTGCACGAAGATGCGCAGGCACTCGCCGAAGCGCAGACGATGCGGACGCACTCCGTCGTCGTCTTGGTCGACACGCTCGACGCGGCAACGGCGCGAGCCATCCAGTACGCCCGCACACTGCAGCCCGACGATCTGCGAGCGGTGCACTTCGATCTCGATTCATGGCGGACGAGCCAGTTGGTGACGGCGTGGGGCGATCTCGGGTTCACCCGCTTCCCGCTCGACATCGTCGAATGCCCCGACCGGCGCATGCCCCGCGCTGCGCTCGAGATGGCCTCACAGGTCACCTCCGACCGCGACACCGAACTGTCGATCCTCATCCCGCGACGTGAGTACACGAAGGTGTGGCATCGCCTGCTCCACGATCGTTCATCGAACGCCATCGTTGCGGCGCTCGGCGACACGCCGCACTGCAATGTCACGATCGTGCCGTATCACCTCGGCCGCGATCGGACGGTCATCGAAGAGGCAATCGTCGTCACGAACGGCGAGGTGCCGGTCAAGCCGGCGTTCAAACCAGGCAAGACCGGTCCGGCGGCGACCAACGTCTCGGCGACCGATCTCCCACGGCAACGCACACGAATCTCCGACCTCGCCTCGCGCGAACGGTCGACCGTGTGCGGGCGCGTGCGGGCGTTCCGAGTACAGCCGTGGGGCGGCAACCCGGCGCTCGAGTGCACGCTCGCCGATGAGACCGGCAGCATCACCATCGTCTTCTTCGGCCGCCGCGAGATCGGCGGAGTGCGACTCGGCACCATCATGTCCGTGACCGGCGTTGCCGGCGAGCACCACGGCATGCGTGCGATTCTCAACCCCGAGTACGCGATCATCTCGACGCCGACCGCCCCGGTTCAGCCGGAGCACCACGAGCCTTCGAAGAAGACCGAGAAGCGCACCAACAAGGCCTGAGGAGGGTCTGAGAAGGGCCTGAGGAGGGTCTGAGAAGGCCTGGGCATTTGTGCCTCTGGAGTCACGTTGCTCAGGCCGCGGTCGCGAACGTGTCGGCGATGACCGAATTGGGTACTCCATTCGCATGTCGGCTGTCGCACCTCCGCCGAATCGGCGCGAGAGCCGTCGCGAGACGACGGTGCTCGGAGATCGCTACTCGCTGACCAAGCGGATCGCGATCGGTGGCATGGGCGAGGTGTGGGAGGCGCGCGACGGCGTGCTCGGTCGTCAGGTGGCGGTGAAGATCCTGCGCGACGACCTCGTCGACTCTCCCGTCTTCCTCGAACGGTTCCGCGGCGAGGCGAGGCACACCGCCGCGCTCGCCCACCCGGGCATCGCCAGCGTCTTCGACTACGGCGAGGACGACGTCGATCACCGTCACGTCGCCTACTTGGTGATGGAACTGGTCCCCGGTCGGCCGTTGTCGGCGGTGATGGCGGAGCGGGGCGCGCTGCCCGTCGGCATGGCACTTTCGTTGCTGGCCCAGGCGGCCGACGCGCTCCACGCCGCTCACTCGCAGGGCGTGGTGCACCGCGATGTCAAGCCGGGCAACCTCATGATGCTCGACGATGGGACACTCAAGGTGACGGACTTCGGCATTGCCCGAGCCGCCAACTCTGCCGCCCTGACAGAGGTCGGTCAGATCATCGGGACCGCCAACTACCTCTCGCCGGAGCAAGCCGTCGGCGGTCAGGCGACGCCGTCCAGCGATGTCTATTCGCTCGGTGTGATCGGATACGAGATGCTCGTCGGCAAGCCGCCGTTCGTTGCTGACAACGCACCCGCGCTCGCCATGGCTCACGTTCACCAAGCGGTTCCGGCGATGCCGGCGACCGTTCCGGCGCCCGTGCGCGCCCTTATCGGACAAGCGTTGGCGAAGGAACCGGCAGACCGTCCAGCCGATGCGCGCGAGTTCGCCACGAAGCTTCGCCGATTGCACGCCGAGGTACCGGCCGCCGGTGTCGATGACCCGACGTTGGCCGTGGATCGACCGGGCCTCATCGCGCCGACGGCGTTGATGGGCGCCGAGACGGCGTCGCGGACGGCGATCATGCCGGTCGACCGCGTCGTGCGACGCAACGACGATCTCGGATTGTCGCAAGAGGCGTACGCGTCGCGACGGCAGCGGCGTCGGTTCGCCCTCGTCGCGCTCGGCGTCGTCGTGATCGCCGCAATCATCGCGTTGTCTCGCGTCAACGCGGCCGACATCCCCCAACCGACGGTCGGCCCGAGCACGACCGTCGTGTCGGCGACGACAGTTGTGGCTGCTCCGAGCACCGTCGCGCCGACCGTACGTCCCGCGCCGTCGACTGTGGCGCCGACCCCGACAACGGTTCCCCCGGCGCCACCCGGCCACGCCAAGAAGGACCCGAAGCCGAAGCACAAGCCCAACGGCTGACCGTGTCCGTCACGTCTCGGCCGGCGCACAACGCAACCGGCCTGGCGATCGTCTGAGTAACCGCACAGAAGTTCCGCGTCTCTATGCGCTCACACAAAGAATCGGGGACCGCGGGACGGGAACCGAGACGGAAACACCAATTGGCAGCCCCAACGGGATTCGAACCCGTGCCGCCACCTTGAGAGGGTGGTGTCCTAGGCCACTAGACGATGGGGCCTCGCGGCGCGATTCACCCTAGCCGACGGCCGCTGAGTTACTCCCGTAACGGTTTCTCGCACGGCCGGCGTACGCACCGTACGGTGTC
>DASWRR010000004.1:0-1986 GCA_036403055.1 Ilumatobacteraceae bacterium
CAGAGCGAGCTCGACGAGTTGCTCGACAAGATCAGTGCCACGGGCATGAACTCGCTGAGCAAGGCCGAGAAGGAGCGACTGAACGAGCTCAGTAAGCGCCTCCGCGGTAACTGACCGGTCTCGTCACCATCCATCCGGCGAAGACCGCCAGTCCCAATGCAACGAGGCTCGTCCCGTTCGCCAGGAGATGGAACCCCCAGGCGCGCTTGATGAAGCCCGAGCCGAACGCGGCGCAACCGCCGCAGAAGCTCATCATCAGATCCGCCGTTCCTTGTAGCTCGACACGCTCCGAGATCGCGACCGAGCTCGTGACGAGCGAGCTTCCGGCGATGAGGCCGATGTTCCATCCGAGCCCGAGGAGGAACAAGCCGACGAAGATCAGCGGACGGTGATATCCGGCAAGGACCGCGCCCGCGGTGCCTGAGGCAAGCACGACCCCTGCGACCATCACGGCGCGGTCGGGATGGACACGCTCGACGAAGCGACCGACCCACGGCGCGAGGCCATACATGCCGGCGATGTGCGCCGCAATGACGTAGGCCGATGAGCCCGCCTGGTGATGGTCGCGCATGTGCGGTGGCGTCATCGTCATCACTGCGACCATCGACGACTGCACGATCACCATCGCCGCCAGGCCGAGTTGGACCATCGGCTCGCGGCGGATCACCACCCACGAGCGTCGCACCGACTTGATCGGCTGAGAACGACTCGCCGTCGGATCGATCCCGCCGATCACTGCGAGCGGGTCCGGACGGAGTCGGAACCAGATGATGGCCGCGGCACCGAGCGACAGGATCGCGGCGAACGCGATCGGACCGACGCTCGGATCGAGGCCGAGGTGCGGCGCGAGCCGCTTCCATTGCGGTGTCAGCACAGGTCCGAACACCGCGCCGAGCGTTCCGAGCCAGACGACGGCGGCGATCGCACGCGGCCCCTCGCCCGGTTCGGCGAGGTCAGCGGCAACGAACCTTCCTTGCAGCGACGCCGCCTGCGCGCCACCGAACAGCACCATGCCCACCAACAACAACCAAACCCATCGCATCTGTCCGCCGAATGCGGCGACAGCCGCACCGCAGGCGCCGATCAAGAACGCTGTCACGAGCGCGGACCGGCGGCCTCGACGACGGCTGAATGCGGCGAACGAAGGCGCCATCAGCGCGGCGCCGAACGTGAACGCGGCGTTCCCCGAACCGGCGAACCGATCGTCGCCCAGCAAGTCGCCGACGTACAGCGCGAGCACGGCGACCACGCCGGCGATCGCCGCCTGTCCGGGCACCTGGGCGAGTCGCAGGGTCGTGATCGTCCTCCGCTGCAACGCGGCACGATCGACCGGGGCTGCGACGGCGCTCACGCGAGTGGTCTAGCGCATTGCGTGCAGGCACGCCGACGCCGATAGATCGAGATGGCTACGCGAGAAGCGGTCGCAGGAACCGGCCGGTGTGGCTCGCGTCCACGGCGGCGACATCCTCCGGGCTGCCCTCGGCGACGACGAGGCCGCCGCCGCTGCCGCCCTCAGGTCCGAGATCGATCAACCAGTCGGCGGTCTTGATGACGTCCAGGTTGTGTTCGATGATCAACACGGTGTTGCCCTGATCGACCAACCGCGACAACACCGTCAGCAGTCGACGGACGTCGTCGAAGTGGAGACCGGTCGTCGGCTCGTCGAGCAAGTAGATCGTGTGGCCGGTCGATCGCTTGGCCAACTCCGACGCGAGCTTGACGCGCTGTGCTTCACCACCGGAGAGCGTCGGCGCCGATTGACCCAACCGGACGTAGCCGAGTCCGACGTCGAGCAACGTCTGCATGTACCGGCCGATCGCCGGCTGGTTGGCGAAGAAACCGACTGCCTCGGAGATCGGCATGTCGAGCACCTCGGCGATGTTCTTGCCCTTGAACGCGATGTCGAGCGTGTCGCGGTTGTACCGCGCTCCCTTGCACACCTCGCACGGCACGTAGACATCGGGGAGGAAGTGCATCTCGATCTTG
>DASWRR010000005.1:0-1939 GCA_036403055.1 Ilumatobacteraceae bacterium
TGCGCTACTTCCGCGATCCGCGCTTCGGCGTGGCTGCCGGGGTGATCACTCTGGTGTTCTTCTCGATGTTCGGGTTCTTCTTCCTGCTCACTCAGTACTTCCAGCTCGTGCTCGGGTATGGCACGCTCGAGGCCGGTCTGAAGCAACTTCCGTTCGCTGCCGTGATGATGCTGATCGCACCGAACTCGCCGAAGTTCGCGGCCCGCTTCGGCGCGAACATCGCCGTCGCGGTCGGACTGATCGGTGTCTCGATCGCCATGTTCATGTTCACGATGGCTCGCACCGACACGCCGTACCTCGAGTTGGTGCTCGTCGTGATGGTGATGGCCGCCGGCATGGCGATGTGCATCCCGACGATGACAGGTTCGATCATGTCGGCGGTTCCGCTCGGCAAGGCCGGCGTCGGCTCGGCGATGAACGACACGACTCGTGAGCTCGGTGGCGCATTGGGCGTCGCCGTCCTCGGCAGCCTCGTCGCGTCGAGGTACGACTCGCGGCTGGTACCGGCGCTGCGCCTGCTGCCCGATTCGCTGAAGGGTCAGGCCGGTGAGAGCCTCGCGGGTGCGTTGCACGCCGGCAACGAAGTCGGTGGCGCGAGCGGCGGACAGGTCGCGACGATCGCTCGCGAGGCGTTCGTCTCCGGTATCCACCTCGCGGCGATCATCGCCGGCTGCGTCGCGCTACTGGCCGCCGCGATCGTGTACCGCAAGCTGCCGTCCGGCAACCCGCACGCGCACGGCGCGGCCAACGTCACACGTGAGTCGCCGGAGCTCGTCGCCGAGCGATAGCAGCAAGACGCTCGCTGCGGCGTGTCCTAACCAAGGGTGATCGTGACCTGATGCGTCACCCCGTCGTCGGCGAGCGGGATCGACCCGCCGTCCGGAACCGGTGTGCCGTCGACTTCGATGCGCGTCACGCCACGGCTGACGCCGTGCGGGTTCTGGACGGTGATCTCGTAGCGGGCACTGTGGTAGCGGAAGTCGATCTCGTACCCCGGCCAGGCCCGCGGGATGCACGGATCGACGATCAAGGTGTTGCCACGAAGGCGGAACCCCAGGATCCATTCGACTCCGGCTTGATACATCCAACCGGCGGATCCGGTGTACCACGTCCATCCTCCTCGGCCGACGTGAGGAGGTTCCGTGTAGACGTCGGCGGCCATCACATACGGTTCGACCTTGTAGCGGTGGACGCCCGCCCGGGTGCTCGCGTGGTTGATGGGATTGAGGACCGAGAAGAGCTCGCCCGCCTTGTCGCCGTCGCCCAGGGCAGCGAACGCGAGCACTGACCAGATCGCGCCGTGCGTGTACTGCCCGCCGTTCTCGCGGATGCCCGGTAGATACCCCTTGATGTAGCCGGGGTCGACGTCGGAGTGGTCGAACGGTGGAGTGAAGAGCAGCACGAGGCCGTCGCCGAGACGGACGAGGAACTCGCTGACTGCCGCCATCGCCCGTTCGGCGTGGGTCGGATTTGCCGCACCGGAAAGCACTGCCCATGACTGGGCGATCGAGTCGATGCGGCATTCGGCGTTCGTCGCCGAGCCGAGCGGGGTGCCGTCGTCGAAGAACGCCCGGCGATACCAGTCGCCGTCCCAGCCTTCGGTCTCCAGCGCACCTTCGAGCGCCTTCATGTGATCGCGCCAGCGATCGGCGCGCACCTGCTCGCCGCGCGACTCGGCGACCGGAACGAACGCGGCAAGTGCGATGTGCAGGAACCAGCCGAGCCACACGCTCTCGCCTCTGCCCTCGTGGCCGACGCGGTCCATCCCGTCGTTCCAGTCACCCGAACCGATCAACGGCAAGCCGTGCGCCCCGAGGCCGAGGCTGCGGTCGAGGGCTGCGGCGCAGTGCTCGAAGAGCGTCACCGAGGTCGCCGACACCTGTGGCTCGAAGTACGAATCCGTCTGATCCGAACGCAGCAGCGGACCCTCCAGGTACGG
>DASWRR010000006.1:0-9420 GCA_036403055.1 Ilumatobacteraceae bacterium
GGAGTGGTGACGACGTAGACCTCGGCGCGCGGCAGGTACTGGCTGAGGCTCAGCGCGATGTCGCCGGTGCCTGGTGGCATGTCGACAAGGAGAAAATCAGGTTCGTCCCAGTACACGTCGGTCAGGAACTGCTCGAGGGCCTTGTGCAGCATCGGGCCGCGCCAGATCACGGCTTGGCCCTCCGGAACGAAGTAGCCGATCGAGATGCACCGAACGCCGTGACTCTCGGGTGGCACGAGCATGCCGTCGATCACCACAGGGTCGCGGTCGGCGCCCAGCATGCGCGGGATCGAGAAGCCGTAGATGTCGGCGTCGACGATGCCGACCGAGTACCCCTGTTGCGCAAGCGCGACCGCGAGGTTGACGGTGACGCTGGACTTGCCGACGCCACCCTTGCCGGACGAGATCAGCAGCGGCCGCGTCTTGGAGCCGGGCTCGGCGAACGGCACGGATCGCCCCTCGGCATGACCATGCGCTTGCCCGTGGCCCGCGGTCTCGCCGGGCGAGCCGTGAACCATCACCCGCACGGCTTCGCGCTCCTGATCCGTCATCACGGTGAAGTCGAGGTTGACCTTGCGAACGCCTGGCAGCGGGGCGACCGCGGCGGTCACACGGCTGGTGATCTCGTTGCGCAGCGGGCAACCGGCAACCGTGAGCGCGATCTGAACTCCGGCCACACCATCGTCGCCCAACGCAACGTTGCGAACCATGCCGAGATCGACGATCGAACGCCGCAACTCGGGATCCTCCACCGGCCGAAGGGCCTCGATGATCTGCTCAGTCGTCGTTGCCGGCATGGTGACCTTTCCGGGCATTCGAAGGGAAACGGGTCGCAGCGAATTAGCACTACGCAGATAGGTAGAATACCGGCGTGGCTGCGAACTCGCCCAGTGCACCGATGGCATCAGGTGCCTTCACCGCGACGGTTTCAGCAATCACCAACGCCTTCGGCGACCCGACTCGGCGCAGCATCTACCTCTTCGTTCGCGAGCACGACGGTGGCGTCACGGCCTCGCAGGTCGCCGACAGGTTCAGCCTTCACCCCAACGTCGCCCGCCATCACCTCGACCGTTTGGCCGCAGGTGGTTATCTCGAAGTGGGCGTCGAACGTGCCGAGGGCGCCGGCGCCGGGCGGCCTTCGAAGCGCTACCGATCCGTCGCCAACGTCTCGATCGATGTTCCGGTGCGCAGTGACGATCTCGTGCTCTCGCTGCTGGGCAAGGCGCTCGCGCTGTTGCCGAGCGAGCAGGCGGAGGCGATGGCTGAACAGGTCGGCCAGGAATACGGCCAGGCGATGGCTGCGGGTCTCTCTGGACCCGATGTCGCGGCGGGCCAACGAAGCCTGCGGTCTGCGATGCAGGCCGTCGCCGATGCGCTCACCGCGCATGGCTTCGCCGCTCACGCCGACCAGCGCAACAACCAGTTGCGGATCGTCAACAACCACTGCCCGTTCGGCGACGTCGCCATCGAGCACCCGGTGATCTGCGCCGTCGATCGCGGGATGGTCAAGGGGATGCTCGGCGCGCTGTGCGGCGACACCGACGTCAGCACGGAGGCATCGTTGCCTCGCGGCGACACGTTCTGCGCGACCACCTTCGCCAGTTGAGCGAACGCTCCGTCTACTTGCGGACCTGCGCGTACTCGATGACGCGGTTGACGATGTCGTCGTTCGACTTCGCCAGTGACCCGCAGTCGAACGGTGGCTGAGGGTCGTACTCGATCATCAGCTGCGCGGCTTGGGCGGCGGTCCGATCGACCAGCAGCTCGACGAGCCGCAGCGCCATGTCGATGCCGCTGGAGACGCCGGCGGCCGTGATGATCCGTCGGTCGAGGTGCTCGACGACGCGCTCGGCCGTCGGCACGGCGCCCGTTGCCTCGAGCTCCGGGTAGCACGCCCAGTGAGTGGTCGCGGTGAGGCCGTTCAAAAGCCCAGCGGCACCGAGCAGCAGCGAACCGGTGCACACCGAGGTCGTGTAGGTGGTCGATTCGTGCGCGGTGCGGATCCAATCGGTGACGCGCTCATCGTGCACGAGCAGACGGGTGCCGACGCCGCCTGGGAACACGATGATGTCGGGGCGCGGCATCTCCTCGAACGTCGAATCGATCGTGATCCCCAGCATCCCGTTCTCACTGCGGACCTCGCCGCGATCGTGACCGATGAAGGTGACGTCGATGGATGGGATCCGTTGGAGCACCTCGTACGGCCCGATCGCGTCGAGTGCGGTGAAGCGAGGGAAGAGTGGAATCGCGACTTGCATGGTGAGCACCTCTGGTCATGAGACGGCGCCGAGGTGGCGCACGTCGTTGGGTTCGGAATGGGATCGAAAGCGCCGACGGTAGGCATCCGGCGCAACGCCGACACGGCGCTGGAACGCGCGGCGCAGCGACTCGGCAGTACCGAGCCCGCAGTTCGTTGCGATGACGTCGAGCGGTGAAGAACTGGATTCGAGCGCGGCGCGTGCCGCCTCGACCCTGATCCGCTCGACGTAGCGGGCCGGCGTCTCGCCGACCTGTTCGGTGAACACGCGGGTGAAGTGACGGCTGCTCATCGCAGCGCGCTCCGCGAGGAGATCGAGCCGATGATCGGCGCTCGGATGGTTGTCGATGTGGTCTTGCACCGTGCGGACCACCGACCTCGTTGCCCGGGGAACCCACACGGGGACGGCGAACTGCGTCTGCCCTCCGGGTCGATGCAAGAACATCACCATCCACCGCGCCACGGTCTGGGCGACATCGCTGCCGTGGTCCGCCTCGACCATCGCGAGTGAGAGATCGATGCCGGCGGTCACGCCGGCCGACGTCCACACATGTCCATCACGGCGGTAGATGGGATCGGCATCGACAGCGACGCATGGATACTCCTTCGCCAACTGTGCGGCTCGCGCCCAATGCGTCGTCACCGTTCGGCCATCGAGCAACCCGGCCTCTGCGGCGATGAACGCGCCGCTGCACACCGTCGCGACGCGCCGGCTGTTGCTTGCCGCGGTTCTGATCCATCCGACGAGCGCGTCGTCGTAGCGGGCCCGCGTCGCGCCGTCGCCGCCGGGGATCAGGAGTGTGTCGATCTTCATCCGACCCGACGGCAGACGAGCGGTGACGATCTGCATCCCGCTCTCGGTCGTGATCGGCGCACCATCCTTCGACACGATCGCCAGCTCGTAGCCGGCGGTCGCCCGCTTCCTTGCGCCGAGGACAGCGGTGGCCCCGGCGAACACTTCGTGCGGACCGACGGCGTCGAGCGGCTGCATGCCGTCGAAGGCGACGATGACGACGGATCGGCGGGGCACCCCGTGATCATCGTCGTGCACGGTGTGTGGCGTCAATGACACACTTCCCACGAATCAGGACATCGGCGTCACGTCGACAGCGAACGAACTTCGTCGATCTGTCTCTACGATGGTCGCGACCCTCATCGAAAGGACCGACGTGGACGTACGCATCGGCGTCACCCAAGCCCCCCGCGAACTGACCCTGGAGCTCGCCGACGACCTCGACCGTGAGGAGTTGAAGACGAAGATCGAGGCAGCGCTGTCGGGTGCTGTCGACGTCTTGTGGCTGACGGATCGGCGCAAGCGCGACGTCGGCGTGAGCTCGGCGAAGATCGCGTACGTCGAGATCGGGACACCGGATGGAGAGCGCAAGATCGGCTTCGGCGGCTGACGTCGCGACGCCGACGCGGCGCCGTCTGAGGCAACCGCCGGGTGCTAGAACGATTGCATGGCCACGCTGGGCGAACTCTGTCGGCAACACACGTCGCTGACGCGCGACGAGATCAACCATCTCAAACAGCTCGTCAGCGAGTGGGGGCTCCTTGCCGACCTGTGCTTCGCCGATCTTTTGCTGTACGTCCCGTCGACGGACTCCGAGTGGCTGATCGTCGCGCAGGTCCGCCCGGCGACGGGCCAGACGATCTACCTGAGTGACTACGTCGGCGTGCCCGCGGACAACGAGCGACCGCTGCTCGCGTCCGCGTTCGAGACGGGTGAGATCTCCGAGGGCGAGATCGCCGTCGATTCGTTGCCGGAGCCGGCCCGCATGTTGGCAATTCCCGTGCGGCTCGGCACGAAGCCGATCGCGGTGCTGTCACGCGAGTGGTCGAATCGCACCGGTCGCCAGCCGGGCGAGTTGGAGCGCACGTACCTCGGCATCTTCCAGCGGTTCGCGGCGATGATCGCCGAGGGCTCGTTCCCTTTCCACGGTCTCGTCGGCGATTCCAGCGCAGCGCCGCGTGTCGGCGACGGCGTGATGGTGCTCGACGACGAGGCCCGGGTGCGCTACGCGTCGCCCAATGCTGTCTCCGCGTTGCACCGGGTCGGCATCAGTGCCAACGCCGTTGGGATGCGGCTCGCCGAGCTCGGGTTCAACGACAGCCCGGTGCGCTTGGCGTACGAGGATCGCATGCCCGTCATCGAGGAGTTCGAGCAGACGCCGAGCGTCACGCTGCTGACCCGCTGCATGCCGATCCTCGCCGGCGGTGAGGTCACCGGTGGTGTGCTCCTGCTGCGCGACGTGACGGAGGTTCGCAAGCGCGACAAGTTGTTGCTGTCCAAGGACGCGACCATTCGTGAGATCCATCACAGGGTGAAGAACAACCTGCAGACGATCTCGTCGCTGCTGCGGTTGCAAGGCCGGCGGCTCGAATCTCCCGAAGCGAAGGCAGCCGTCGCCGAGTCAGTGCGTCGCATTCGGACGATCGCGCTCGTGCACGAGACGTTGTCGCGCGAGCCTGGAGACGACGTTGCGTTCTTGGAGATCGTCCGGCCGTTGCTGCGACTTGCCGAAGAAGGTCTGCAGTCACCAGATCGTCCCGTCCGCTTCACCGTCCAGGGCGATGGGGGCCGCCTCCCGTCGACGATCGCAACGCCGTTGTCCGTGGTCCTCACCGAGTTGCTGCAGAACGCCGTCGATCACGGTTTCCCCGAAGGCAGCAACGGCGGCGACGTCGTCGTACAACTCAACCCGACGGAGGATCATCTCGACATCCGCGTCATCAACGACGGTCGCGGGCTCGACTCCCACTTCGAGTTGAACAAGGCAACCGGTCTCGGACTGTCGATCGTGCGGACACTGGTGACGACCGAGCTCGCCGGCAGCATCGTGATGCGCGCCGGGATGCCGGAGGACTTTGCCGCGGCCGGCCTCGGCGATCAGCCGAAGGGCGCCGGCACGGTCGTGGATCTGACCGTACCGATCTGAGCGTGCTGCGAGACCTAGACAGCGGCCTTCTGGCGAGCGACGTACTGACGACGCAGCACACGACGCTCTTCTTCAGACGTGCCGCCCCAGATGCCGGAGTCCTGGTTGGTTTCGAGCGCGTAGTCGAGGCAGTCGCGTTGCACGGGGCATTGCCCGCAGACCTCTTTCGCTCGGGCTATCTGCAGGAGCGCGTACCCCGTCGTGCCCACCGGAAAGAACAGCTCAGGATCGGTGTCGCGACAGATCGCGTCGCTTCTCCAGCTGTAGTCGGCATTGGCGAGGGTCAGGCTGGACGCAAGAATGGTCACGATCGACTCCTGGGGGGCAAATTGTGAGAATTTTCACGTGCAGACGAGCCACAGGTGGACGGACTCTCGACAACGGTGTGCACAGTGATGTCAAACCTAGGAAACAATTCATCCGTTGACAAGGGGTAGGACCATCTTCTCCGGCATAGTTCCTACAGATGGGGGGTATCTATGACACAGGTACTCGCCCACCGCGGCGCGTCCAAAGCTGAGCGCGAAAACACGCTCGAAGCCTTTCGCGCTGCCGGTCGAATGGGCAGTGACGCCGTCGAGCTCGACGTGCGGCGGACACGCGACGGCGTGCTCGTCGTCCACCATGACCCGCTGATCGAGAACGGACGCGCGATCGTCGATCTCGACTTCTCGGCGCTGCCGAGCCATGTGCCGACGCTCGACGCCGCGCTCGACGCGTGCGACGGGATGTGGGTCAACGTCGAGATCAAGAACGATCCGAGCGAACCTGACTTCGACCCGACCGACGACATCGCCGACCGGACGATCGCGGTGTTGCGCGAGCGCGGTGAGGACGACCGCTGGTTGATCTCGTCGTTCCGCCTCGAGACCGTCGATCGTTGCCGCGGACTTGCGGAGTCGATCCGCACGGCGTGGCTCGTGACGGAGATCCCCGACGACGTGATCGCGACCATTGTGGCTCGTGGTCATGCAGCCCTGCATCCGTGGGTCGGCTTGTTGAACCGCTCGCACATCGATCTGTGTCACGGTGCCGGCATCGAGGTGAACACGTGGACGTGTGATGACCCCGATCGCATGGCAGAGCTGATCGAGTGGGGCATCGACGGGATCTGCACGAACGTCCCGGACGTCGCGCTCGACGTGATCGCCGGACGGTTCGTGCCGTCCGCCGCGGACGTCGAGCGTCAGCCGACGGACGACGGGTAGACCAGTCGCACCGCGTTCGCCCGATGCTCGAACCGCAGCTCGAGCGTTTCGCCGAGGTAGTCGCCGTCGAGTTGAAACGGGAACGGTCGCGTCGATGTGATGCTGAGACACGACAGGTCCGTCTGCACGTCGACGGTGTCCGACGACTTCATCCCGCCACCGCGCAGCGCGCCGCCGAGTGCACCGAGGACGGCACCGACCTTCAACGTCTTGAACGTGATCGCAACGAGCCCGCGCTCGAGTGTTGCGGCCGGGCTGAGGTCGAGGGCACGGTTGCCGAGATACGTGTACGGGTTCGTGTTGAGCACGATCGTGAAGTAACCCTCGACCGGAGTCGGGACCGCGGACGTCGTGACTGCGAAGTGAGGTTCGCTGCGGTCGTACTTGCTCATCCACGTGCGTATCGACGCGTAGATGAAGAGGGGATGTCCGAGCCATCGCTTGATGGACGCCCGTCGTTCGACCTCTTTGACGACCGCGGCGTCGTACCCGATGCCCGTGTGGAAGCAGAAGTAACGGCCGTTGACGTGGCCGAGGCCGACCGGGCGGATGTCGCGGGCGGCGATTCCGTTGGCCAGCAGTTGCACCGCTGGCACCGGATCGTTCGGCATGCCGAGTGTGCGGGCGAAGACGTTCGTGCTTCCTCCAGGGAGGATACCGATCGCGGTGTCGGTGCCCGCGACGCCTGTGGCAACCTCGTTCAACGTTCCATCGCCGCCGAACCCGACGACGATGTCGACGCCGCGGCGCGCCGCGTCCTGGGCGAACCGGATCGCGTGTCCTCGGCGGTTCGTTTCGACGACCTCGACCTCGTTGCCGTAGGCGAGCGCGCGGTGAACGACAACCGTGTTGCGCGCTGTCACCGATGAGGCAAAAGCATTGACGACCAGCAGAATGCGCAAGACCGTGACGATACCCGACCCATTGCGGCGGAGCCTTTGGCACACCGGTCTCCCACGTCGTGGCGCGTGGAGACAGTTGGGCCGACGGCGTACCACGCGGTAACAATGGTGCGCCTATGAACGTGACCGTCTGCGTGAAGCAGATTCCCGACCCGGCGATGCCGGGGGAGCTCAACAGCTCGACAAACACCTTGAAGCGCGAGGGCAAGCTGATCCTCGACGAGTCCGACAGCTACGGCGTCGAGATGGCCTTGCAGCTCGTTGCCGCTGCCGGTGACGGCGAGGTCAGCCTCGTGTCGATGGCGCCCAACAACGAAGTCAGCGGGATGCGCACGGCGCTGGCGATGGGTGCGGCGAAAGGGATCTTGGTGAGCGATCCCAGTCTGCTCGGGAGTGATGCGTTGACGACGGCAAAGGTGCTGGCAGCTGCGATCACTCGACTGGGGAGCGCGGACCTGATCATCGCGGCGACAGAGTCGAGTGACGGTTACACCGGCACAGTTCCCGAGCAGATCGCCGAAGTCCTCGGACTGCCGTCGGTCACGTTCGCGAAGCACGTCGTCGTGGACGGCGGATCGCTGAAGGTGAATCGTCAGACGGAAGATGGCTACGACGAGGTGACGTGTCCGCTGCCCGCGGTCATCAGCGTGACCGCGGGCGTCGTCGAGCCGCGGTATCCGAGCTTCAAGGGAATCATGGCCGCGAAGTCGAAGCCGGTCGAGACCGTCACGGCAACCGATCTCGGTGTCACGCCGGTCGGTTGGGAAGGTGCCGGACAGACGATCTCCGATGTGACGAAGGCGGAGGCTCGCAAGGCCGGCGAGATCATCGAAGACGACGGCGAGGGATACACCAAGATCGTTGCCTTCCTCGAGAACCTGAAGGTGATCTGATGAACGTGTGGGTGTTCGCCCAGGAATCCAATGGCGCGGCGACGACCGCGACGCTCGAACTGCTCACCAAGGCGCGGTCGCTCGGCGACACGACAGCATTCGTCGGCGGAGACGCCTCCACGATTGCCGCAGCGCTCGGTGAGCACGGCGCGACGAAGGTGTACGCGACCGGCGACCTCGGCGGCAAGCTTGCCGGTGTCGCTGTGTCGGCGGCGATGAAGGCGGTGATCGACGGTGGTGATTCGCCGGACCTGATCATGTTCCCTCAGAACTACGAAGGCCGCGACATCATGGCGCGCTTGTCCGTCAAGCTCGATCGCACCGTGCTCGCCAACAACGTCGACATCTCGGTCGCTGGTGACGCCGTTTCGGTCACGACGCCGGTCTTCGGCGGCAACGTGTTGGTCACGACGACGTTCACGAGCGGCGGTCCTCATCTCGCGGCGTTCCGGCCGAAGAGCTTTCCCGCAGAGGCGTCAGGTGGCCCTGCGCCCGAAGTGGTCTCGGCACCGGTTCCCGATCTGGGCGCTGTCGGCGCGGCATCCGTCGTCGCGGTTCATGTCGAGGAATCGACCGGGCCGAAGCTCGACGAAGCGAACATCGTCGTGTCAGGTGGTCGAGGCCTCGGCGAAGCGGCGAAGTACGAGATGATCGAGCAGCTCGCCAAGCTGTTGAAGGGTGCCCCAGGGGCGTCGCGTGCGATCGTCGACGCCGGCTGGGTGCCGTACAGCTACCAGGTCGGCCAGACCGGCAAGGTGGTGAAGCCGGGCGTGTACATCGCCTGCGGCATCTCCGGCGCGACACAGCACATGGTCGGGATGAAGGGCGCGAAGAACATCATCGCGATCAACAAGGACAAGGAAGCGCCGATCTTCGGAATCGCCGACCTCGGCATCGTCGGCGATGTCCACAAGGTGCTGCCGAAGCTGATCGAGGCCCTTCAAGCCCGCTGATTTTCGTCGCGAAGTTCCACAGTCAGTGGTCAGGTCGGCTGGGGCGGTGGCAAGTTCGGCGGCAGGTGCACCCCTGTCTGCGCTCGTTGTGAATCGTCAGTGACGTTTCAGCCCGGCTTCATATCGTCACTGACGATTCACGAAGGGGCGGTTCGGCAGGCGGTTCATTACGTCACTGACGATTCACGAGGGGTCCGGCCAGCGGGGGTTCGAAACGTCACTGACGATTCACGAGGCGGCGGTTCGGGAGGCGGTTCGAAACGTCACA
>DASWRR010000007.1:0-7563 GCA_036403055.1 Ilumatobacteraceae bacterium
CTTGGGGTTCTTGCCGATCGCAACGGCGAAGTCGGTCTCGTCTGACTCGACGTTGAGGTGATAGGTGCCGGCGCTGCCGATCTTCACCGTGCGAATGGCCGTTCCGACATAGCCATTGACGTCGTAGGACGCGCTCGCGCCGCGCTGCATGTCGACCGTGGCACCACTCGCGTCCTGCAGCGTCAGCGAAATCTTCGGCAACTTGTTGCTCGCGTGGTTGTACGACCCACCATTGGATTGGCAATCGCCGCCGAGGTCGCCGATCTTGCCTTTCGTCTCGGTGTACACGGTGAAGGTCGCAGGTTTGTCGAACACCAGCGTCGTGGTGCAACCGACGGGGGCGCGGGCCAGCGACTTGACCTCCTCGCGGTAGTTCGACATGGCCTTACCGACGACTGCACCGCCGGCCCCGAGCCCACCCAACAAGATGATGAGACCGAGGATGATGAGCCCCTTGCGGCGCTTCCCCTTGACGACGGGTTGTGCGATCGGCGCAGGTGGTGGCGGCGGCTGCCCCATCACTGGCATTTGAGGTTGGTACGACATCACAACACCCCCAGTCGCTGCGCGACCCGTTCGATCCGGTCATCAGGTTGTACCACGGCAGCGCGCACGTTCTGTGTACCTCCCGCGCCGTAGAAGTCACCGGGGCTGACCACCGCTCCTCCATCGCGCGCCAAACGCTCGGCGAACTCCCAGCCATCACCGGCGTCGAACCACAAGTAGAACCCGCCCGCCGGAAACGGAACGTCGACACCGGACCACACAGAGACCACCTTCCCCAATCGTTCGAGGCGCCGGCGGTAACGGTCGCGTTGCACGACGACGTGCGCATCGTCGGCCAGCGCGACAGTGGCGGCAGCCTGCGCCGGTCCCGGCACGAGCATGCCGACGTGCTTGCGAACCTCTTTCAGGTAACCGACGAGATCGGCGTCACCGGCGTAGAACCCGACGCGCAGCCCCGCGAGGTTCGAGCGCTTCGACAAAGAATGGACAGCGACGACTCCATCGAGTCCGTGTTGCAAGATGCTGGTCGCCGGACCATCCCACGTGAACTCGACGTAGCACTCATCGCTGAAGACGGGAACGTCGTTGGCTCGTCCCCATGCCGCGGCGAGACCGAGATCCGTGATCGCGCCGGTCGGGTTCGACGGGCTGTTGACCCAGATCATCAACGCACGCGCTGCGTCGGCAGCATCGATCGACTCGAAGTCCAACGCACCGTCGGGTCGGCAGGCGACCGGCACTGCCCTGCACCCCGCGAGCGTCGCGCCCATCTCGTACGTCGGATATGCGACCGCGGGATAGAGCACGGTGTCCTTGGACGGCGTTCGAAGCTTGAGGTACTGCGGAGTCGTCGCGACGAGCTCTTTGGTACCGACGCACGCGGCCATCTGCGCCAACGGGACATCGACGTCGAACCGACGGTCGAGCCACGCACGTATCGCTTGCCGCAAGGCATCGCTGCCGATGCTCGGCGGGTAGCCGCGCTCGGCATTCGACGTCGACAACGCGGCGATCACACTGTCGATGGGCGGATCACACGGCGTTCCGATCGACAGGTCTACAACACCGCCGTCATGAGCCGTAGCGATCGCCGTCAACCGATCGAGTCGATCGTATGGATACGGCGGCGGGACGAAGCCATCGGGTTCAGCCATGCAGCCACCATCCTGCCCGATCGGCCGCGAGTGTCACCAGTGGTGTGTCATGAGGCGGCGACGACGAAGTCGGCGAGACGACCGACCGACGCGTCGGCGAGACGGGCCCGGACGCGAACACCGCCGTCGTCGTGGTGCGTCGAGAGCACCTCACCTTCGCGATGGACGGCCGCGAGGAGGTCGCCACGGTCGTACGGGATCAGCAACTCGATGATCTTGCTGAGCGCCCGCAGTCGGTCGCTGAGCGCGTTCAAGAAGTCGTCGATGCCGGCACCCGTGAGCGCGCTGATCGCGACGGAGCCCTCGTGGCGATGCACGAGATCTTTGGCGACATCCGGCTCGGCATCGGCCTTGTTGAACACGAGGAGCTCGGGCACTTGCCCGGCGCCGATCTCGGTGAGCACCTCACGCACCGCGGAGATCTGCCCGTCGGGGTCGGGTGCTGTGGAGTCGACGACGTGGACCAGATAGTCGCCGAGCCCGGCAACTTCCAGCGTGCTCTTGAACGCCTCGATCAATCCGTGCGGCAGGTTTCGCACGAACCCGACAGTGTCGGTGATGAGAACGGGCTCGCCCCCTGGGAGCGAAAGTCGCCGTGTCGTCGGGTCGAGCGTCGCGAACAACCGATCCTCGACGAGGACGCCTGCGTGCGTGAGATGGTTGAGCAACGTCGACTTGCCGGCGTTGGTGTAGCCCACGATGGTGACGGCGGCAAGACCACTCCGACTGCGGCTCTTGCGCTGCAGGTCGCGGGTTGCCGACAGGTCCTTCAACTCTGATTCGAGCTTGCTGATCCGGCGCATGATGCGTCGCCGATCGACCTCGAGCTTGGTTTCGCCGGAACCGAACCTCGAACCGACACCGCCACGCTGTTGCGACAACTTCGCGCTCGCGCCGCGGCGCAAACGTGGCAGGCGATAGCGGAGCAGGGCGAGTTCGACCTGTGCCTTGCCTTCGAGGGTGTGCGCGTTCTGAGCGAAGATGTCGAGGATCACCGCGGTCCGGTCGATAGCGGTTCGCCCCAATAGCTTCTCCAGGTTGTACTGCTGCGCCGGCGCAAGCTCGTTGTCGAACACCACGGTGTCGGCGTCGACGGCAAGGCACAGATCTTTCAGCTCGTCGACCTTGCCTTTGCCGATGAACCAGGTGTGATCTGGATGGTCTCGGCGCTGCACCATTCGGCCGGCTTCATCGGCACCTGCTGTGTCGATCAACAGCGCCAGTTCGTCGAGGCTCGCCTCCGTGTCGCTGTCCGACGTGCCGGGAAACGTGACGCCCACGAGGACGATCTGTTCACGTTTCGTTCGCTCGATGAGTGTTGCGCCGAGGGCTTCGTTGTATGGCGTCGACATGATGTCCTTACTGCACCTGACCCTTTAGAGATGGATTGAAACGGAGCCGACGAAGACCGCCGGACCGACGAGCGTGACGTACCCGATGTCGGGTTGATTCAGTCGTACCTTGGCATCTCCGCCGTCCATGTGCACGGTGATTTCGCCGACATCCGCGCTGACCAGTCCCCACGACTCCGCCGCCCAGGCACTGGCGCATGCGCCGGTCCCGCACGCCAGTGTGATTCCGGCACCGCGCTCGTGCACCCGCATCGTGACCGCGTGCGGGCCGGGCCCCGCTTGAACGATCTCGAGGTTGACGTCCGGAACGATTCGACCGAGCGTCAGGAGGTCGACCATCGAGACATCGTCGACACCGACGACGGCGTGAGGATTGCCGACACTCAGGTGACTGACCGGTCGCAGCGGATCGGTGCCGACGCGATGCCAGTCGTCAGGCGCATCGATCTTCGACACCGCACCCATGTCGACCGCGGCCTCGATCACATCGGGGCTCTCGGTCGGGTACAACGTGACCAGGCGATCCCCCGCATCGGTCAAGATCAGCAACGGCTCGAGGTTGCCGCGCCGGCGGGCCAACGCCTGAGCGAAGCAGCGGATCCCGTTGCCGCTCATCTCCGCGACAGAGCCGTCGGAGTTGTACAACGACATTCGCGCCGCGTAGCCGGGTTCAGGCTCGCCGATCAGCAGACCGTCAGCACCGATCCCTCGACGCCGATCGCAGACACGTCGAGCGAGGCCCGACAGGTCCTCGACACCCGGATGGAACGCGACGAGAAAGTCGTTCCCGAGGCCGTGATGCTTCGTCAGTTCGAGGTCTGCCATGCAGCTTCCAATACCGGCAGCGCGGTGGCCACCGGGTCGTCGTCGATGTCGATCCAGCGTATGCGGGGGTCCCGCCGGAACCACCGCTCCTGGCGAACTGCGAACTGGCGGGTGCGAGTGATGATCGTCTCGATCGCCTGGTCGAGCGACACCTCGCCGACGAGGTGTTCGAGCAGTTCCTTGTAGCCGAGAGCTTGACGTGCCGTGCGCGAGATCGGGTGCTGGGCGAGCGACGCGACTTCCGCCAGGAGACCGAGTTCGATCATGCGGCGAACTCGATCGGAGATCCGCTTGGCGAGCAACGGCCGCGGCCAGCGCAGACCGAACTGCGTGAAGCGGACCGGCGCATAGGTGTCAAGGCCGGGACCGAAGGAACTGAACGCACGGCCACTGCCGAGCGTCACCTCGAGGGCACGCACAACCCGGCGCTCGTTGGTTGGTTCCATCTTGGCAGCAGCGACAGGATCGAGCGTTCGAAGTTCTTGATGCAACATCGGTAGGCCATTCGCGGCGACGCGGGCTTCGATCGACCGGCGGATCTCGGGCCATCGCCCTGGAACCTCCATCGGATCAGTGACACTGCGCAAGTAGAGCCCGGTGCCGGCGACGAGGACGGCGCGATGATCGCGGCCTTCGATCGTGGCGAGCGCAGCCTCGGCGGCGCGTGCATAGTCCGCGACGGTGAACTCCTCGCCCGCGTCGACAAGGTCGAGGCAGTGGTGCGCGACAGCGAGCCGGTCCGCTTGCGACGGCTTCGCGGTGCCGATGTCCATGCCGCGGTAGACCTGCATGGCGTCGACCGCGACGATCTCCGCGTCCGGATGACGGGCCGCCAACGCCATCGCGACGTCGCTCTTGCCGGACGCCGTCGGCCCGAGGATCACGAGAGGGTTCGATGTCACCCGGCAAGCACGACGATCCGCCGTTTGTGCAGCGGTTCGGCAACGACGTCGACGAACTGACCGATGAGGTGATGTGGCGCGCCGTGAGTGATCTCGACGGTGGCGTATGCGCCGGCGCGCAGCGGGCGAGGCGGGGTGAAGTGCACGAGCTTGTTCTGACGTGTCCGGCCGGAGAGCACGGTTGGGTCCTTCTTGCTCGGCCCTTCGACCAACACCTCTTCCACGCGGCCGACTCGGGCTTCGTGCTTCGTCAAAGCGCTGCGCTCCACGACGACGCGCAGTCGCTGGAAGCGTTCGGCGGCGACGGCCGGCGCGACGAAGTGGTCCGTCATCTCTGCAGCCTCGGTCCCGGGCCGCGGCGAGAACACGAAGGTGTACGCATAGTCGTACTCCGCCGCGGCCGCGACCTCGAGTGTCGACGCGAAGTCGTCGTCAGTCTCGCCGGGGAACCCGACGATGATGTCGGTCGAGACCGCGAGGTCGTCGATGGTTGCGCGACCGGCAGCGAGCCGATCGAGATATCGCTGCGCGGTGTACCCACGATGCATTGCCGCGAGTACGCGGTCGCTTCCCGATTGCAGCGGGTAGTGCAGGTGTTCGCAGACGGCCGGCGTCGACGCCATCGCCGCGAACGTCTCGGCGCGCATGTCCTTCGGGTGCGGGCTGGTGAACCGGACGCGACGGATTCCGTCGATTGCACCGACGGCATCCAACAGCTCTGCGAACATCGGTCGCAGTCGCGCCGCGCGATCGCCGGCTTGGCGCGCGGTCAACTGCAGATCGCGCCCGTAGCTGTTGACGTTCTGTCCGAGCAACGTGATCTCGCTGACGCCATCAGCGGCCAGACGACGGACCTCGGCGACCACATCGGCGAAAGGACGACTGATCTCTGCGCCGCGAACCGCCGGCACGATGCAGAACGCACACGAGTTGTCGCATCCGATCTGGATCGTGACCCACGCGTTGTACGACGTCTCTCGTCGTGCGGGCAACGCACTCGGGAACATCGCTTGGTCGTCGAGGACCGCCTCGTCGAGGATCTCGGTGACGGGACCGTTGGTGCGCGCCTCGGCGATGAGCTGCGCCGCGCGGTGCACGTTGTGCGTGCCGAGGACCACGTCGACGTATGGCGCCTTGGCCCGCACGAGATCGCGATCCTTCTGTGCCAAGCAACCGGCGACGACGATCTGACGTCCGTCGCGCTGCTCCTTCCACGGCTTCAGCCAGCCGAGCGTGCCGTACAACTTGTTGTCCGCGTTCTCGCGGATGCAGCAGGTGTTGAGCACCACGACGTCGGCATCCGCTTCGTCGGTGACCGCGACGTAGTCATCGCCGTCGAGCAGACCGGCGATTCGCTCCGAGTCGTGCTCGTTCATCTGACACCCGAAGGTGTGGACGATGTAGCCGCGTGTCACGGCGCAAGGCTATCCGTGCGCCCCGATGCACTCGTCGTGTCGACGGCGACACGTCACGAAACATTCGGGTGCGACCGAAGATCTCGTGACGTGCCTCGGCGCAGTGCGCCCGTGATCAGTGTGATCAGTCGATCGTGATCGGTTGCTCGTCGGCAGGTGTGAACTCGGGAACATCCTGTTGACCGATGCCGGCCTCGACACGAATCTTCTCCGACACCTCGACCATGATCTCGGGGTTCTCGGACAAGAAGTTCTTGGCGTTCTCGCGTCCTTGACCGAGTTGCTCGCCCTCGTACGTGAACCACGCACCCGACTTCTTGATGATGCCCATGTCGACGGCGATGTCGAGCAGTGTGCCTTCGCGGCTGATGCCCTTGCCGTACATGATGTCGAACTCGGCCTGGCGGAACGGTGGGGCCACCTTGTTCTTCACAACCTTGACGCGTGTGCGGTTGCCCACGATCTCGGCGCCGTCCTTGATGCTCTCGATGCGGCGGATGTCGAGACGCACGGAGGAATAGAACTTCAGCGCACGGCCGCCGGGAGTCGTCTCGGGCGAACCGAACATCACGCCGATCTTCTCACGCAACTGGTTGATGAAGATCGCCACGGTGTTGGTGCGGCTGAGGTTGGCGGTGAGCTTGCGCAACGCCTGGCTCATCAACCGTGCTTGGAGACCGACGTGCGTGTCGCCCATCTCGCCTTCGATCTCTGCACGAGGAGTCAGCGCAGCCACCGAGTCGATGACGACCACATCGACCGCGCCAGAGCGGACCAACATGTCGACGATCTCGAGCGCCTGCTCCCCTGTGTCCGGCTGGCTGATGAGCAACTGGTCGATGTCGACACCAATGGCGCTCGCGTACACCGGGTCCATCGCATGCTCGGCGTCGATGTAGGCGCAGATGCCACCGTTGCGTTGCGCCTCCGCCACGACGTGCATGGCGAGCGTCGACTTACCCGAGGACTCCGGCCCGAAGATCTCGACAACGCGACCTCGCGGGAGACCGCCGACGCCGAGTGCCAGGTCGAGGGAGAGTGCCCCCGTCTGGATGGCTTCGATGCCCATCGACGTCTTCTCGCCCATCCGCATGATGGACCCCTTGCCGAACTGCTTGTCGATTGCCGCCAACGCGACATCGAGTGCCTTTTCGCGATCGTTGTTCACTGTCGTTCTCCGTTTCCTGCCTGGTGCATGTGAGGTCGATTTCAGCTGTGGAGGCCGGTTGCACGACCTCGATGGTGTTGAGTGGTTGTTGATCGCCACCATACGGAAGGGGTGTTACACGGTTGCCCTTGCGAACGACACAAGTGTAACTCCGAACAGCCGTTCGATCAAGCATCTTCGGTTCCGTGGGCCGCGGCCGCGGCCGCGGCCTCGGCGAGCTCGGCCGGGTCCGGGCGGTGC
>DASWRR010000008.1:0-4920 GCA_036403055.1 Ilumatobacteraceae bacterium
GAGAGCGACGCCGCCGAGCACGATGGACAAACCGTGCATCAGCCAGATCACCCAGTGGTGCTGCTGGGCCGAGCGCACGAGTGCCGATTCGGAAACGAGGTGGATGGCCCACGCCGCCAGCGGACCGATGATCGGGAACCAGACGGCGAACAACCAACGCCGATCGGTGACCGTCGAGGCGGCGGCGGTGTTCATCGAATGTGCGCCGACAGGTAGAGCGACGAAAACACGAACAACCACACGACGTCGACGAAGTGCCAGTACAACGAGAACACCGTCACGGTGTCGTGGCGCTCGGCCGTGAACCAGCCGCGCGCCGCCTTGGCCTGCACGACGAGGCTCATGAGCAACCCGATCAGGAGGTGGATTCCGTGCAACCCGGTGATGACGATGAACAGCGACGCGTAGGCGTTGTCGTTGAGACGGAACTCGAGCTCGGCGAACTCGAGGCCCTGATGGAGGAGGAACACGAGACCCATGACGAAGGTCATCGCCAGCGCGATGCGCAGCGCCCTGACGTCGCCTCGTTTGATCGCCCGTTCCGCCCAGAACAAGGGAAGGCTGCTCGCCAGCAGCACGACGGTGAAGATGCTGATGCGCATCAGATCCGGCGGTTTGATCCCTCCCTGCGGCCACTCGTTGGAGATCGCTCGCGTGTAGAAGTACGCGGCGAGCAGTGCGATGAAGATCGTGCCCTCCGTCGCGATGACCAGCATCACGCCCCACCACGCCAGCGGTCGGCCAGGGCGTGTGGCGGGAACGCGTACTCCGGCGGTGTCGAGGACGGTCATGGCTTGTCGATCTCGCAGTGCCAGGCCCAGTACGTGAGCGCCGCAAGGCCGACGACGACGCCGACCCAGAAGATCACGGCGCCGACGAGCAGCAACCCGACGAACACGACGAACAGGCCGATGCCGACGATGGCCGGCGCGATCGACGGTTCGGGCACGCGAAAGTGCCCGTCACCCTTGGCATCGAATCCGGTGGTGACCGCGACCTGACGCAGCGAAGTGCCGGCAGGCCCTTCGGCCGGTTCCGTCAGTGGAGCGTCGGACGCGGTGACGTACGGCAACGGCTGCTGGTCCCACAGCGGATGACGACTGTTGACGACGGGCGACGCATCGAAGTTCCACTCCGGCGGTGGTGACTCGGTCGACCACTCCAACGTGTCGGCACCCCACGGGTTCGGGCCGGCGACCGCACCGCGCTTGCGGTAGATCGCGATGTTCAGCAACGTGAGACCCGTCCCGACTGCAAATACGACGGAACCGATGCTGACGATCATGTTGAGGAAGTCCCAACCGAGTCCCTTGTCGTACGTGTAGATCCGCCGCTGCATGCCGCGTTGCCCGAGGATGTGCATCGGGAAGAAGGTCACGTTGAAGCCGATGAGCATCGTCCAGAAGCTCCACTTGCCGAGCCGCTCGTTGAGCATGTGCCCCGTCATCTTCGGCATCCAGTAGTACAGCGCGCCGAAGATCGGGAAGACGACCGCGCCGTTCAGCACGTAGTGGAAGTGGGCAACGACGAAGTAGGTGTCGTGGACCTGGAGATCGAACGGCAGCGACGCCACCATCACGCCGGTGATGCCGCCGAGGAGGAAGATCACGAGAAAGCCGAGAGCGAACAGCATGGGCACCGGAAAGCGCACGCGGCCGCCCCACATCGTGCCGATCCAGCACATGTACATGATCCCGCTCGGGATGGCGACGATGAAGCTCGCTGCGGCGAACATCCCTGTTGCCTGCGTCGGCATCCCCGTCGCGAACATGTGATGCACCCACACACCGAACGAGATGAACGCGACGCCGATGAACGACGACGCGACCCACACGTAACCGGCTGTGCGGTGCCGCGAGAAGACGGTGATCATCGTCGTCACCATGCCCGTCGCCGGTAAGAACAGGATGTACACCTCTGGGTGGCCCCAGAACCAGAACAGGTGCTGATACAGCAGGACGTTGCCGCCGTTGCTCGGACGGTAGAACGCCGTCCCGAACAGTCGGTCGGCTTCCAGCAACCCGGCTGCCGTCGTCAGCGACGGCACCGCGAAGATCACCATGAACGCCGTGGCGATGAACGCCCACACCAAGAGCGGGATGCGGTTGACGGTCATTCCAGGGGCGCGCAGCTTGAACGCGCTGGCGATGAAGTTGATCGCACCGACGGTCGTGGAGATCCCGGTGAAGATCACGCCGAGGCCCCAGAAGTCGAGGTTCACGCCGTGCGAGAACGACTTCTCGGTCAGGGGCACGTAGGCGAACCACCCGCCGTCGGGAGCAGCGCCGAACAAGAAGCTGCTCAGCATGAACACGCCCGACCCGAGGAACACCCAGTACCCGAACGCGTTCAAGCGAGGGAACGCCATGTCGCGCGATCCGAGCATCAACGGCATGACGTAGTTGCCAAACCCGAACAGCACCGGCGTGTTGAACAGGAAGATCATGATCGTGCCGTGCATCGTGAACAGTTGGTTGTACGTCTCGGCGGAGACGACGTTGCTGTTCGGCTGAGCGAGCTGCGCTCTCATGACGAGTGCCATCAAGCCGGCGATGAAGAAGAAGGTGAACGAAGTGACGATGTAGCGGATGCCGATCTTCTTGTGGTCGACGGTCGTGAAGAAGCCGAACAAACCTGGACGATCGCTCCAGACGTGCTCCGGCTCAGGTAGCTCTGGTTCTGTTCGCAGCAGCGGCTCGATCGTCATTTCAAACGCTCCAGGTACGCGACGAGGGCGTCGATCTGCTGTTTGGTGAGATCGACTTCTGGCATCAGTGCTCCGTGCTTCAACGACTGCGTGTGGTCGAGCCACGCCGCCATTCGCTCGGGGGTGTTGTCGATCGTTCCCGCGGCAAGCGTCTTGCGACTGGCCACGTGGGTGAGATCGGGTCCGGCCGACCCCTGTGCCGATGTCCCGACGATGGTGTGGCACCCTGCACACGACGACGTCTCGAACAGCTGCTGACCCGTCTGACCCGATCCGTCAGTCGGCTGTGCTGCAGACGCTTGGTTGTCGGCGATCCACGACCGATAGTCGTCAGCCGAATCGACGAAGACGATGAACTCCATCCGGGCGTGCTGGATCCCGCAGAACTCCGCGCAGCGGCCGTCGAACCGGCCGACCTTGTCAGCGGTGAAGCGCAGATGGTTCACCTGACCCGGCACCAGATCCTGCTTGCCGTTCAGTTCGGGGATCCACAAGCTATGGATCACGTTGTCCGACACCAGCTTGATGTCGACCTTCTGCCCGATCGGTACGTGGATCTCGTTGGCCGTCACGACGTGCTCGTTGGGGTACTCGATACGCCACCACCACAGCTCGCCCTCGACGGTGATCTGAACCGGCGCCTCCGCCGATGCGGAGGCCGGTGACAGCTCGTTGGCCACCTGCACAGTCGCGATTGCCGTGATCGCGAGGATCATCACCGGCAGTGCGAGACCGCCGACGACGATGAACCGGTTCTCGAATCGATGCCGACGTTCATCCGGAACGTTCGCGGGCCGGCGGGAGATCGCGATCACGACGAGCGCAGTGACGACGATGTACACCACCACCGCCATCGCGAACATCAGCCACCACGTCGCCGCGATGCTGCGGCCCTCCGGAGAGTGCGGCGACAGCATCGAGTGCGGTCCACTGCACGCCGCCAGCGACAGCACGACGATCGAGGAGCCGCCGACGTGGACGGCGCGCCAGAACCAACGGCTCATTGCTTCCACCAACCCGGTCCGACCGGCGCACTCAGCGGACCCGATGCGTTCACTTCACCGTTCTCGTTGACCGCCAACGGAAGTTGCGGCAACGCCCACGCTGCCGGGCCACTGACGGGCTTCGCCCCGTCGAGCACATCGAAGCTCGATTGGTGGCACGGGCACAGCAGTTGGTGGATGTCGGACTGGTACAGACCGACCGGACATCCAGCGTGCGTGCAGACCTTCGAGAACGCGAGGAGGCCCCGCGGCGCCCAGTCGGCTCGTTCGGGAGGAAGCGACAACTTCTTCGGGTCGACCCGCATGAGCACGACTTGCGCGTTGGCCTCATCGGTGTGGTGTTCGGGGAAGACCGTGAGGAGCGCGTCGAGGTCGATGTTGTCGGCATGGACGAGATCGCCTTGGGGAGTCACGAGACGCGCGCCGTTGCGCCATGACGTGCGCAGCGGTGCTCGACCCGGCGTCGGACCGAACGTCCGAAGTGGTTCGACCAGCCCGAGCGACAGCGCCCCGCCTGCAGCGATCGCCGATCGGCGCAGCCACACGCGCCGAGTCAGTCCCTCGCCGCGCTCGAGGTCCTCCTCCATCGCCGCGGACTCGTCAGATGTCGGTGTCAGCGATTCCCGCTCTTCCTCGTACGGACCACCCGTCAGGACACGATTCGCCCACAGCACCAACCCGATGCCGAGACAGAGCAGTGATAGCCCGAGGAGCACACCTTGGGGCTGCACGCGTCTACTCGCGAAGCCCATGACGAACGACGCGGTCGCGAACACGGCACTCGCGGCGAAGAGCATCGTCATGACCCGAGTGCTGTGCGATGCCGGCGTCTCTTCCTTCACCGTCGTTCGCCGATCACGAGAAGGCCGGCCGCGAGGAGGATCGCCGCGACGAACGCGATCATTCCCTCGGCGAGCGGCCCGAAGTGCCAGAGCGGTTCGCCGCCGACGTCAGTCGGTTGATGCAGGTACTCGACGTAGCGAGCGATCCCGGCGACGCGCGCATCGTCGAACGCCTGCGAGCCGAAGACCGGCATGGTCCCCGGCCCGGTCCGCATTGCTTCGGCGACCTGCAGTGGCGTCGAGCGCAGCAACGACGGCGCCTCTTCGAACCGCAGCGCTCCGCCGCGCCCGGCCGCCTGATGACAAGCCGCGCATGCGAGCCGGAAGTCCTCACCGCCTTCGGCGAGATCGGCGGTGGCGACGTCCA
>DASWRR010000009.1:0-2145 GCA_036403055.1 Ilumatobacteraceae bacterium
CATGTTGTCCAAGCCCGCCGAGGCAACGCTGCTGAAGACGCTCGAAGAGCCACCGCCGCATGTCGTGTTCGTGCTCGCGACCACGGATCCGCAGAAGGTCAGCGACACCATTCGCAGCCGCACGCAACACCTGCAGTTCCACCTGCTGCCGATGGACGTCCTCGAAGAGCACATCCGCTGGCTCGCGAACGACGCGGGGATCGAAGTGACCGACGCCGCTGTGCAATCGGTTCTGCGGCAAGGCGGCGGGTCGGCACGCGACACGATCTCGGCACTCGAGGTCGTCGCGGCCAGCGGCGGCGATGCGCCTGAGGCAACGCCGCTCGACGAGTTCGTGGAGGCGTTCATCGAGCACGATCCCGGTCGCGCTCTCGCCGTTGTCGCACACGCAGTCCAGCAAGGCCGCGACCCTCGAACGCTGACCGAAGAGATCATTCGTCACCTACGCGACTGCTTCCTCGCGCTGATGGCACCCGAGCTCGTGCAGCTCCCAGCCGAACGCGAGGCGGAGGTGTCGTCGCAAGCCGTTCGCCTCGGCGCGGCATCGATCGTTCGGGCGATGGAACGCCTCGGCGAGATGCTCGTCGAGATGCGCCACGCGCCCGACCCGCGACTGCTGCTCGAGGTTGCCCTGGTGCAGTTGACGCACGACGCTGCGGGGGCCGACATCCACAGCCTCTTGTCACGGCTCGAGCGTCTCGAACAGTCAGTTGCGGCAGCGACCGCTGCGACCACCGCCGCGCCGAAGGCGGTGCCAACCGATCCGACGACAGGTCGGGCGACGATCGGCGGCCGGGCGCGACGCGAGACCGAGCAGAACCCCGCGGCCAACACCGCCGTCACTGCCGGCCATCCCTCGCATGCTCCGCAACCGTCACAGCCTTCGCAGCCGTCACAGTCCTCAGTGGATGTTGCTTCGGCTTCCGGTGGTCCCGGGTCGGCGAGCGACTCCGGTGCAACAGTCGACAACAGCCAGATCCCGTCGTTGTTCGAGACGCACGTTCGTCCCGCATTGCGTGGGATGACGAAGGCGATCTTCATGGGTGCACAGGTCGGCACGATGTCGGGCGACGCCTTGGTGATCCGGTTCGCCGGCGAGCCGCATCGCGTCCGCGCCGAGGAGTACCGACGCGAAGTCGAGAAGGCACTGGCGGCCGCAGCCGGTCGTGCGGTCCCGCTGTCGCTCGTTGTCGATTCGTCGCCGATGCACGAGGACAACGTCGTCCACCTGAAACGCGCCGAGCCGGTGCAGGCCGATGAGGACATCGACACAGCCGATCTCGTCGACGTGCCACCCGACGCGATCATCTCGCCGATCGACCGTTTGACGCAGGCCTTCCCCGGCTCCGAGATCATCGAGGAGGGGAGCTGAATGGCTGTCTACACGCAGCCGGTACAGGCGCTGATCGACGAGCTCGGCAGACTCCCGGGCATCGGCCCGAAGTCGGCACAACGGATCGCGTTCCATCTTCTGAAGCTCCCGGCGGACGACGTCACGAGGCTCGCGATGTCGATCACCGACGCGAAGGCACGGGTTCGGTTCTGCAGTCGTTGCTGGAACTTCGCCGACGGTGACCTGTGCCCGATCTGTCTCGATGATCGGCGAGACACAACGACGTTGTGCGTCGTCGAGGAATCACGAGACATCGTCTCGATCGAGAAGACCGGCGAGTTCCGCGGTCGGTATCACGTGTTGCTCGGCGCGATGAGCCCGCTCGACGGGATCGGTCCCGAGCAACTGAAGATGAAGGAACTGTTCGCCCGGCTCGAACCGGAAGGCGTGCAGGAAGTGATCGTGTGCACCAACCCGAACACCGAAGGCGAAGTCACTGCGCTGTACCTCGCTCGAATGCTGAAGCCGTTCGGGATTCGGGTGACGAGGATCGCCAGCGGTCTTCCGGTCGGCGGCGATCTCGAGTACGCCGACGAGTTGACGCTCGGTCGGGCCCTCGAAGGCCGCCGCGAACTGACGGCCTGACGCACCTCACCGGAAAAATAGGCTGGGGTACCACTCCTGGACCTGGTAGCGGGCGGACGGGCCAGCTCCAGAGGCGGTACCCCAGAACTCGACATCAAGCAACGGGACGGTGTCACGTGATGTCTATGTGACGGTTACATTACGACGGTTCGTCGTAGATGTCAAGC
>DASWRR010000010.1:0-2163 GCA_036403055.1 Ilumatobacteraceae bacterium
GATCAAGTGGCCGCATCGCCCTTCGTTGCGGCGTTCACCGAGATGGGCATTCCGTACGCCGACGACATCATGAACGCCGTCGTGCTGACGGCGGTGCTCAGCTGCCTCAACTCCGGGATGTACACGGCGTCGCGCATGTTGTTCGTCCTCGCCGCCCGCAACGAGGCGCCCGAACGGCTCATGCGGCTCACCCCTCGCGGCGTGCCCGCGTACGCGATCCTGTTCTCGTCGATCGTCGGCTTCCTGTGCGTGATCGCCGCCGCCTTCTTCGAGAAGAGCATCTTCGCGTTCCTGCTGAACTCGAGCGGCGCGATCATCCTGTTCGTCTACATCCTGATCGCGATATCGCAGATCGTGCTGCGCTACCGCAACGGGGATGGCGAACTGCGACTGAAGATGTGGCTGTTCCCGGTGCTGTCGATCCTCACCACGATTGCCATGCTGGCGATACTCGTGCAGATGTTCCTCGACGACGAACTGCGGTGGCAGCTGGTGCTGAGCCTCTTGTCGTGGGCGGTGGTGCTGGGACTGTTCTTCCTCAACAAGCGGTTCAACACGAGCCATCACATCGACGCCGACGCCGCAGAGGCGAAGGCGCGCGCGCTCAGGTGATACGGATCAGCTTCTTGTTGACGAACTCGTCGATGCCGTAGCGGCCGAGCTCGCGGCCGAAGCCGGACCGCTTCACGCCGCCGAAGGGCAGCTCGACGCCTTCCGCGCCAACGGCATTGACGAACACCATGCCGGCCTCGATCCGATCGGCGACACGCTTGGCTTGCTCCCTGTCGGTGGTGAAGACGTAGGAGCCCAGCCCGAACGGGGTGTCGTTGGCCAATGTGACGGCCTCGTCCTCGGAGCCGACCTTGTACACGGTCGCGACCGGTCCGAACAGCTCTTCCTTGTAGGACGGTGAGTCCGGCGAGACGTTGGTGAGCACACCCGGCGGGAAGTGGGCACCCTTGCGCTCTCCGTCGGAGACCAGGGTCGCACCGTCGTCGACGGCCCGCTTCACCTGATCGTCCAGCCGCTCGGCCGCCGCGACGGACGACAACGGAGCCAGGCCGTCGGCCTTCTCGAGCACCTTCTTGGTGAACTTGTCCAGGAAGTCGTCGTAAATGGTCTCGGAGACGATGATGCGCTTCGCGGCGTTGCAGGCCTGCCCGGTGTTCTCGAAGCGGCCCTCGATGGCGGCCTCCACCGTGGAATCGAGGTCGTCGGAGCTCAACACGATGAACGGGTCTGAGCCACCCAGTTCGAGGACGACCTTCTTCAGGTTGCGGCCGGCGACCTCCGCGACGGCGGCACCGGCACGCTCCGAGCCGGTCAGCGAAACCCCTTGTACGCGTGGGTCGGCGATGATGTCGGCGACCTGGTCGTTGGTCGCGTAGATGTTGACGTATGCGCCTTCGGGATAGCCGGCGTCGGCGAAAATCTGCTCAATGGCCGCAGCCGACTCGGGGCACTGCGGAGCATGCTTGAGCATGATCGTGTTGCCCAGCGTGAGGTTCGGCCCCGCGAAGCGGGCGACCTGGTAGTAGGGGTAGTTCCACGGCATGATGCCCAGCAGCACACCGACCGAACTGCGCCGGATGAGTGCCGAGCCTTCGCCCTCGAGAAGGTCGATGGGTTCGTCGGCGAGAAACTTCTCGGCGTTGTAGGCGTAGTACTCGTAGATCGCCGCGCTGAATTCGACCTCGCCCTCGGACTGGTCGATCGGCTTGCCCATCTCGCGGTTGATGATCTTCGCGAGTTCTTCCTTGCGCTCGTTGTGGAGTTCGGCGACCCTACGGATGAGAGCGGCGCGGTCGGCCACCGTCGAACCCCGCGACCAGTCGCGGTGCGCCTTGCTGGCGGCCGCGATGGCGGTTTCGATCTGCTCGCCTGTCGCGGTCGGGTACTCCTTGACCACCTCGCCCGTCGACGGGTCGGTTACGGCATAAAGCGCGCTCATGATCGTGTGCTCCTTAGAAGACAGGCAGGTCGGTCGGGAAGCGAATCAACGCATTCCCAGGTCCACAGCGCAATCCTGCACGAAATCAGTCGCTGAGTGCAACGAACGCGACGAATTCCAGTCATCAGATTGACCGCGGCAACCCGTCGACGCCATCCCGACGACGATGCTGGACACCAGGCCGAGGTCCCCGCCTTTCAGGCCCTTGCTCT
>DASWRR010000011.1:0-6919 GCA_036403055.1 Ilumatobacteraceae bacterium
GGAGGTCTGCCGCAACTCCTCGTCGGCGCCGGCCTCGACAGCTACGTCTTCACTCGTCCCGAACCGAACGAGCTCGACATCGGGTCGCGCGCGATGCGATGGGTCGGCGCGGACGGAAGCTCCGTCGTGGCATACCGCACCCACGGGTACTCGTCGGATCGCGGCGACGTCGGGACCCACCTTCGCGCCTGCCTCGCCGACGGCGCGGACGACGAGTCCGTGATGGTCTGGTACGGCGTCGGCAACCACGGTGGCGGACCGACGCGCGCGAACCTCGACTCGTTGCGCGATCTCGCCGACGACTCGCTCGACCTCGTGTGCTCGAGCCCCGCTGCGTTCTTCGCGTCACTCGATCGGCAACTGCTTCCCGACGTGCACGGTGATCTCACTCATCACGCGCGCGGCTGCTACTCGGCGCACGCAGGCATCAAGCGATGGAACCGCGCCGCAGAGAGCGCGCTGCTGTCGGCGGAGCGGTGGGCGGCGATCGCGCGTGCCCAAACAGGTTTGGAGTATCCAGCCGCCGAACTCACCGCAGCCTGGCGACAACTGCTGGTCAACCAGTTCCACGATGTGCTCGCCGGGTCCTCATTGGAGTCGGCGTACGACGATGCGCGTGACCAACTCGGTGAAGTGATGTCGATCGCCGGCAGGATCACCAACGCCGCGTTCGGCCGTCTGGCGATGGCCGCCGACACACTCGTACCGGGCAGTGCCGTCGACAGCGGTGTCCGGCCGCTGGTGGTCTTCAACCCGCACCCCTGGGAAGTGCGCACGATTGTCGAACACGAGGTCGGCGGTTCTCTCGAACGCATGAACCTGCGCGATGGTTCGGGTCGCGCTGTCCCTTTCCAATGGGGAAGTTCCGAGGCAACGATCTGCGAAGGCCGGTATCGCGCAGTGTTCGCAGCAACGCTTCCGCCCTGCGGCTTCGAGGTGTTCCAGCTCCGCCCGGGACGGTGCGAGGTGGAGCCTTCGGGCGCGTCCGATGATCACGTCCTCGACAACGGCATCGTCGCTGCACGCGTCGACGCGGCGACGGGGTCGCTGGCGTCGCTGCGGATCGCCGGCTCGGGTGAGCTCGCCCGGCCGGGCACGCACGCCGTTGCGATCGACGACGCCAGCGACACGTGGGGGCACGACGTCGTTGCGTTCGACGGCGCCGAGACGCCGTTCGACGTCGTGTCCATCGACCGGGTCGAGCACGGGCCGGCGCGTACGGTCATCCGCGTGATCAGCCGCTGCGGCGCATCGACGCTCGTCGAGGACTGGTCGCTCGGCCGGGATGACGACTACATCGACATCGCCATCACGTTGGATTGGCACGAGCGGGCGCGGTTGTGCAAACTGCGCTTCCCCACCGCATTGCGCGCCGGCGAAGTGGCCGCCGAGAGCGCGTACGCGGCGGTGCGGCGCGCGTCCGACGGCAGTGAGCAGCCGATGCAACGATGGGTCGACGTCAGTGGCTCAGGCGGCGGGGTCGCGATTGCGAACGACGGCAAGTCTGGGTACGACGCGATCGATGCCGGCGACGGTGTCGATGTCGGGATCACCGTCGCTCGCGGCGTCGTGTATGCCTGGCATCAGCCCGCCGTGCTGGACCCACGCGCGACTTACAGGTGGATGGACCAAGGCGAGCAACGCTTTCGTCTCCGGCTGATCCCTCACGCCGGCCCCTTGGCCGACGCGGTGGTGCCGCGGCGCGCTGCGGAGTTGAACCAACGACCGTCGGCACGGATCGACACGTTCCACGGCGGAGCTCTCGGTCGCAGCGCGACCTTCGCGTCGATCGACGGCGATGCCTCGGTCGAGATCGTCGTGTGGAAGCGCGCCGAAGACGGTTGCGGTGATGTGGTCCGCGTCTGCGAGACGGCGGGCGTCGCGGCTCAGTTCCGCGCCACGATCTGGTCGCGTTCGGTTGTTCTCGATCTCACGCCATATCAGGTGATGACGTTGCGGATTCCGGACGACGACAGCGATCCGGTCGCGGTCGTCGACCTCTGCGAATGGGCGCCGGGCGAGCGCCCACCCGGTCAGGTTCTGCCGACAGCGAGACCGATGATCGTCGCGGTCAACGGCGACTCCGCCACTCGTCCCACGTGAGCCGGACGCGCTCGTAGTCGTCATCCGTCAACGGCTCTCCCGAGATGTCGATGTGCGAGGAGTAGTACAGCGATGGCACGCCGAGTTGCGGCTTCACGGTCAGGTAGGCGCGCCACGTCTCGAGGTCGGGAGTCGCCCAATCGTCCGTGTCGATCAACACGTCCGGATCGGTGGCAGCAACGACCTGGGCGCGGTATCTCATCTGGCGGATCAACACAGCGCCACGCAGCATCGCGCCGGGATCGTCGAGTCGCAGCATGTCGTTGAGTCGAACCATGTCCGTCACGTCGGCGAACGCCGCGTGGGGCGACTGCGTGATCACGAGCGCTTCTGGATCGGCGCGCTTGGCGGCCGCGTAGACGATGCTCAGCAGGTCGTGCAGGAGCGCGATCCCCCAGCCGCTGCCGTGTTGAGACAACGCCCGTCCGACCGGCGTGCGCGCCGTGAAATCGATCTTCAGCCCGTCGGCGCCGAGCCCATCCTCCGCGAGCATCGTCGCCACGACCTCACCGAGCGCGTCGCGCGCCAACGGGTTCGAGGGGTCCAACGCCACCGGGACACCTTCGGCGGTGCGGATGCACAGCTCCGGTGGCAAGCCTTCGGGATCCCACGCCTTCCACCACAACAACGTGTGCTGCCCGCGGCCGTGACGGTCACCAATGAACCGGCGGAGATCAGGCCACTTCGATGTGTCGGGCTCGTTGAGGCCGTAGGTCGCTTGCCACTTGTCGTCGATCGCGATCGTGCTCGGCACGACACCGTGACTCGCCAGCGTCGCGAGGAACTCGGCGTAGTTCGACTCCGTCGCAAGCGCGGCCGCCGGCACACCATCGCGAGCGGACAACGCGCACTGCGCACCCCAACCGCAGAACATCGGCTCGCGCCACCAATCGGGCGACGCACCTCGCGAGATCGCCGATGATCTGCGGCGGTGCGTGAAACGACCGGTGCGGTCGGCGTCGAAGCGCAATCCTTCCCACGGTGTCGTGAATCCTGGCGTGATCAGGACCGTCGGCGCCTCGAAGCGACCATCGACGACCGCGTGCGCGTCGTAGTCGAGCACCAACTCGAACGCACGATCCGAAGCGCGGTACGTGATCTCCACGAAGTTCATCTCATCGACCGGCGCTTCAACTGCGATGGTCGTCCACCCTGCCGGTGCGGGCTCGTCCGGATCGGCGATCGCATCCGTCGTCACCGCGAAGCACAACGGCGCGGGCGTGAAGAACCAGTGACCGCGCCCACCCGAGGCTGCTCCGCTGACACCGATCACCGCCGACTCCGCGGCTGACCGCACGATCTTCGCCGGATCTCCGGGGTTCGGTGAGAACAGCGTCGTCATGCTCGTCGTCGAACACGACAGGCCACCTACCTGGCCGGCGGCGAGCACACGTCCAGCGCCGAGGTGCACGTCGGTGAGCGTCCCGCTTCCCTCGACCCAGCAGCGCAGTTCGATGGATCGCTCACCCGCCCTCAACTCCGCGCCGGCTCTGTCCCAGCGCGTCGAGGTCCGCTCGATCGCGATGGTGCCGTCGTCGACCCGGCGCCAGCGAAACGCGGTCGTCTCGTCCGTCGTGTCGGTCGTGTCGAACGCGCCCAACAGATCGACGCTCGACGAGTGCGCGCCGGATGGCGAGGTGATCACGGCATGTCGGCCGTCCTCTGTCAGGGAAAGGTGATATCCGGCCCGCTCGACGTGGAACGAGCCGGTGGGTTCGCCGTTCATCCGCGCCGAACCCGGTGTCGATAGGTTGGCGACATCGCTCCAACGACTGATGGCCACCGATGAGCGCCGTGCGACGCCGATTCCTCGGCGAGATCTGTGGGTTCGGCACCGCAGACGGGCACCGCTTCGTGGTCGGCAACTGGACGGAGTCGCCGTTCGGCGCCTTCGCCGACGTGATGCACGAGACCCCGGACGGTACGCGGGCGTTGTACGGCCCCGACGAGCGGATCGCGACCTTCGTCGCCGGCACCTACAACTTCGACGAGGTACGCCTTGCTCCGATCAGCGTCGACCGTTCTGAGCATCAACTTCGGATCGTAACTGTCGGGCTCTCCGCCGACATCACGATCGGCCGTCGGACGAAGCTCGGCCGGATGCTGCACGCCGTCCCAATTCGAGTCGCGACTGCACCGGCATGGTGCGCGGCGATCGATCCGTTGGCTCGCCTCGCGGTGCGCGGCGTGCGGACTCGGGGCAGCGCGGGGAACGGTCGCCGCGAGTGGTACGGCGCGACGGACCAGCACGACGTCACCGCGGTGGCGTGCACCTTGGGCGCCCGGCCGCTCGGTGCGCTCGCCGATGTGTGGCCGCCCGTCCGATTCGGGTTCAGCTCGACACCGCGACGACCAGCCATCGTGTCGGTGACGACGACGATCGACGAATCAGAAGCGGTCGCATTCGACCCGGCGTGAGTCCGGTGTTGCATCGGTCGCGCCATCCGACTCACACCTCGTCAACGTCGCGCTCGCATCGGGCCGTGGCTACGGTTGGCGGCATGGCGAACGAGGCGATGCGCGACAACTGGGCAGCCGGAGCCGAGGGATGGATTCGCAACGAACGCATCTTCGACGCCGTGTACGCGCCGTTCACGGCAGCGATCGTGACCGCGGCAGATCTCGCTCTGGGCCGCAGAGTGCTCGACGTCGGCTGTGGTGCCGGCACCTTGACCGAAGCAGCAACAGCGCTCGGTGTGGACGCGGTCGGGATCGACATATCGCCGCCGATGGCGCAAGCGGCGCAGCGGCGAGTACCGACCGCGACGGTCGTGACAGCGGATGCTCAGACCGCCGACCTTCTGACCATCGCGCCCGGGAAGCCGTTCGACCGGGTCGTCTCGCGATTCGGCGTGATGTTCTTCGCCGATCCGGTCGAGGCGTTCGTCAACATTCGATCTGCGACCGCCGACGGTGCCCGACTTGCCTTCGTCTGCTGGCGAGAAGGCGAGACGGAGATGTTCTCCCTCGGTCTCCGCGCCCTCGCTGCACATCTGCCCGACCCGCCGCAGCCGCCAACACCTGGCGCGCCCGGTCCGATGGGGTTTGCCCACGCGGACCGGATCGTCGAGGTCCTTGGCGGCGCCGGTTGGTCCGACCTCGACGTCGAGCCGTTCGACGCCGTGTGCGACTACGGCATCGATGGCAGCGACGGCGTCGAAGAACGTCTCGCCGTCGCTCTCAGCGGGACGGTCGGGCGCGCCGTGCGCGCTGCTCTCGAGCCAAAGCTCGATGCCGAGGAGTGGAGTGCGGTGGTCGACGAAGCCCGTGCCGAACTGCGCGAGCACCTCGTCGACGGTGCTGTTCGATTCACCGGCCACACGTGGCTGGTGACGGCCATCAACCGGTGACGGCCATCAACCGGTGAGGTCAGTGGCCGGCGACCGACGACGCCGCGGCCATCGAGTCGGCCCAGCCGAACGAGTCGACACCCGGCATCTCGCCCGCCGCAGCGGCGAACGCGTTGAGGCTGCGGATGACTCGGTTCCGGTCGTCGCGCGACATCGACGCGGCGATCACCGCGAGGTCGCGCCGTCGATGGTCAGTGATGCTGTTGGCGAGCCGCCGCCCCTTCGGCGTGAGGCCGACGGGGATGATCCGGCGGTCGGGCAACACGCCGGGTTGGCGTCGGGCGAGGCCCTTCTTCTCCAGCCGATCGCACAGGCGCGTCGCGGTGGATGGATGGATGTCGAGTGCTACGGCGAGGTCGCCAACGGTGACCTGCGTCGGCCGCATCAACACGATCAGCGCACGAAACTGCGGCAGCGTGATGTCGTCGACTTCGGCAAGCGACCGTGCCGCGACCGCGATCAACGCCCGGGACGCCAGGAGGAGCGCCTCCGTCGCGGTCTCGAGTTCTTCGTCGGTTTCGCGCATGCGCCTCGACCCTAATCGTGTCGCCTTAAGCACCCGTAAACACGCAGGTCACGGCGCCGAATCGCGACGCACAGCGCCCGAGGTGAAGGGTTGAGTGCGTCGTGGTTAACAGCAGATTAAGCGGAGGGAGACGGTCGCCCTGTGGCCTCGAGTGAACGCTGACCGTCAGCTTTCCCGTTCGGACCTAATCCACCTACCGTAAGCCAAAAGGTGCATCCGTACAATGTGTGTCGTACTACAAATGCACTATTGCTTCCGGGCCCGCGCGACGCCCACAGTGGCTGCGGACGAGCCGTCAGAGGGACGGACAAATAGCGAGACGGATACAACAAGTGGACGGACGAAGTGTTTTCAGCGCGCTCCTTGACGCGCGCGACGTGGGACGGGCCTGCACAGGCATACACACGGTGATCGGGGTGATGTCGCGTGTCTGACACCTCGAACGCCGCGCGCGAACCATTCCCGCGCCGCACATTCTTGAAGCTCGGCGCCGCCGGCGCTGCGGCAGTCGCCGCGGGGACCGCCGGATCGATCATCGTGCCGGAGCTCCGGCGCAAGGGCCTGATGTCCGCGAACGGCTTGTTCGACGAAGCCTCGTCGGCGTGGGCCAGCTCGATCTACGTCGAGGCGTTCCCGACGAGTCCGTTGATCCTGTCGCCGTTCAACGATGCCCTCACGGTTCCGAAGGCGCTCGCACCAGTCGCCGACGCCGACTACAAGAGCTGGGCATTGCCTCCGGGCCCCGGCGACGGCCAACAGAACTCTCTCGGCAACGAGCGTCACCAGAAGTGGCCATATCAAGTCGGGTACAGCGACCCGCTCGTGTACGTGATCAAGTGCCAGGTCAACACGCACAACTTCACGTCGTCGCAAGTTCTGCCCATCAACTCGCTCGGCCAGCCGACGATCTCGTTCGACGCGGGCGGCAAGTCGTACGCGG
>DASWRR010000012.1:0-2078 GCA_036403055.1 Ilumatobacteraceae bacterium
GTCAAGATGCACACCGCATCGCGTTGCGTCAAGGTCGACCCGCGTTCTGCGAACACGGGACCTGGCCACGAGACGATCACCTCGTCCGCCATCGGGAACCGCCGGCGCGTGGCGAAGACCTCGCGGGCATCGACCACCGTCACCCGGTAGCCGAGGACCTTGGCAACCTTTGCGAGTGCTGCGGTGAAGTCGACGGCGCCGAAGATCCACATCTGTGGCGGCGGTGCCCAGCTCTCGACGAACACCCGGACCGTCGGGGTGTTGACGAGGTCTTCGGGCGTGGTCTCGCCGTGTGGTCCGTAGTTGCGAATCCCACTGCGCCCGGCCTCGAGCTCGGCCAAGGAATCGCGTCCGACGATCCGGGTCAGCTCGGGATTGCCGAGATCGCCGATCGGTTCGTCGGTGGTCGTGACGAGCAACTTGGCGCCGACGTGCGGGCCATCGACGACGGTCGCGAGCGCCACCGGTTGATTCGCTTTGATCCGCTCGCGGAGCAGGTCGTACATCACCAGTCGAGCGGCTCGACGAAGAGGCGGATGGTGCCGCCGCACGTGAGGCCGACGGCGAACGCCTCGTCGTCGCTGTAGCCGAAGGTGATGATGCGCGGCTCGGCCTCGTGGTTGAGGATCGCGAGCGCTTCGCTGACGACAGCACCTTCGACGCATCCTCCGCTGACGGATCCGGCGACTTCGCCGTCGATGTTGACGGCCATCGCGGCACCCGGTTCACGCGGCCCCGAGCCCTCGATGTCGACGACCCTCGCGATCGCGACGGGCTTGCCTTCGGCGCGCCAACGATCGATGTCGTCGAGCAGTTCGCGCATCAGGACCTCCTCGTCGAGGCGCCGGCGATCACGTTCGCCAGTTCTTCCATGGCTGCAAGTGAATGACCTTCCACGAAGTGATCAACATACGGCAACGCTGCCGCCATGCCACGCGCCAACGGGGCGTAGCCAGGTGTGACTTTCAACGGGTTCACCCAGATCAGGTCGTACGTCACGCGCTGCAACCGGCGCATCTGTTCGGCGAGGACTGCGGGGTCGCCGCGATCCCAGCCGTCGCTGAGCACGACCACGATCGCACCGCGAGCCATCCCCTTCACGCCCCACTCGTCGTTGAAGTGCCGCAGGCATTCGCCGAGGCGTGTGCCGCCGCTCCAGTCCTGCACACGTTCGCTCGCCTGCCGGAGCGCCTTGTCGGGATCCCGGCTGTTCAGCTCCTTCGTCACGCGTGTGAGCCGCGTTCCGAGCGAGAACGCCTCGACACGCTGGCGGCCGGCAACGGCGGCGTGCACGAACCGGAGCATCGCTCGTGCGTATGGCTCCATCGATCCGCTGACGTCGAGCAGCAGGACGAGGCGGCGCAATCGCTCACCGGGCTCCTGCCAATACCGACGCACCGGCTCGCCGCCGGACGCGATCGCGCCCCGCAGCGTCCTGCGCAGATCGGGCCGCGATCCTCTCGACGCAGACCGCAGGCGAAACGACCGACGCGGCGTTCCGGCGAAGCGCAACCGGCTCATCAGTTGTTGGGCGAGCTCGAGCTCCGCTTCGTCGTAGGCGCCGAAGTCCTTGTTGCGCAGCACCTCGACGGACGAGAAGCGCAACGTGAGCATCGGATCGTCGTTCGCCTCGGCCGCCGCGTCGTCATCGTCGGTGTCGTCGTCCTCGTCGTCCGTTGCCAGGGTGATCTTCACGATCTCGGGGTCTTCGTCGAGGGTCTCGTTCTTGGCGTGATCCCAGAACACGGCGAAAGCGCGATCGAACAACGGGAGGTCTTCGGGTCGGTGCACGAGCGTCGACCGCGCAGCCCAGTAGACACTGTCGCGCTCCGCGATGCCGACGCGACCGAGCGCCTCGACGAACATCAAGACGCTGCCGATCGGAACCTGCAACGCCGCGCCGCGAAGCACGCGGGCGAAGGTCACTGCCATCCGCTCCGCAGGCGTGTCGCCGAGCCGGCGGGGCCGTTGCTGCGTCGGGCTCAAGAGTGCTGCATGCCCCGCTCGAACGCCTGCTTGACCATGTCGGCGATCCCGTGCTGGCGCGCTCGTTCCTGATCCTCGCGGTACTTGAGAAC
>DASWRR010000013.1:0-2748 GCA_036403055.1 Ilumatobacteraceae bacterium
CGTTTCCATCGAGGGTCTCGTCATCGCGCCCGGCGGTCCGCCGCAGTTCGTCGGCAAGAACCCCGTGCCTGTGCAGAAGGTCATCGTCAGCTGTCTCTCCAGCGACGCGGGTGCGGCGACCACTGTCAATGCATCGAGTGAGACCTTCGCGGTCGATGCCGCCGGAAACGCGATGGCGAGGGTCCATGTCGATCTTCCGAGCCCATGCATCGCCCCGATCGTGTTCATCGCAAGCGGCGGCGGCGCCTGGTTTGCAGCAAGCGGTGTCTGACACCGCTCGCTGACCGAGCAGCCCGTGACCGACCACCATCCGATCGGTCACGGGCGGTTTGGTCAAGCGCGACTCTGCAGCGGTGCTAGACAAGCCGCCATGCGCGTCGCCCTCAGTACAGGTGGCGGCGACGCCCCCGGCCTCAATGCAGTGATCCGCGCGGCGACGTTGTGCGCCCGTCGTCGTGGTTGGGAAGTGATCGGCATCCGGGATGGCTTCAACGGATTGATGTTTCCGGAGCTGTACCAAGAAGGCAGTGGCACGTTCGTGTTCGAACGCCACATGGTCCGTGGCATCGGCTATCTCGGCGGGACCGTCCTCGGCAGCACCAACCGTGGCAACCCGTGCAACTTCCCCGTCCAGCAACCCGATGGCAGCGTCGTGTACGAGGACCGTACCGATCACCTCGTGTCGCTGTTCCGCAAGGCCGGCATCGACGCGCTGATCACGATCGGCGGCGACGGATCGCTGGCCATCGGTCAACGGCTCTACGAAGCGGGCCTCCGTGTGATTGGCGTACCGAAGACGATCGACAACGACCTCGACAAGACGAGCGTGACGTTCGGCTTCGACACCGCGGTCGAGGTCGCGACGGAGTCGATCGACCGCGTCTTCACCACGGCGACGTCGCACAGCAGGGTCTTCGTCGTCGAGGTCATGGGTCGGTACGCGGGTTGGATCGCGTTGAACGCAGGCGTCGCCGCCGGCGCGCACGCGATCCTCATTCCGGAGATCCCGTTCAGTCTCGAACCGGTTGCCGCGATGATCAAGGGACGCGAACTGCGCGGCGCGAGCTTCGCAATCGTCGTCGTGGCCGAAGGTGCAGTGCCGAAGGACGGCCAGCGTTCGATCCTCGGACAGTCGTTCGATCAAGCGGAACGGCTCGGTGGCATCGGCCACGCGGTCGCGGTGCAGCTGACCCAGTTGACCGGCAGAGAGGCCCGGACGGTCGTGCTGGGACACCTCCTGCGCGGTGGCACTCCGACAGCACACGACCGCTTGCTCGGCACGCGGTTCGGCGCGGCGGCCGTCCGCGCGCTCGAGGAAGGTTTCGACGGCGTGATGGTGGCGCTCAACGAGCCTCGCGTCGACTACGTCCCGCTGGTCGACGCGATCGGATCGATGCGCACCGTCCCGCTGGACTGCGACACGGTGATGGCCGGACGCGACATCGGGATCTGTTTCGGCGACGACGGCTGAACCGCTGTCGTCGAGTCAGCGAGCAGTCGGCGCTGAACGACGTCCGCTCGCGCTGCGTCCGCCGCCGGTGCGCGCACCGGTCGAACGGGCGCCGGCTGGGCGTGCTCCCGCTGGGCGTGCGCCGGCTGGGCGGGGATGCGCCGCCGATGCGCCGGGCCGACCACCTGTACGGCTGCCGGCACTCTGGCCACGTCGACGGCCGGGCTGTCCTGGACGCTGACGAGCAGCAGCCTCGACGTCTTGCGGACGCTGCGCTCGCGGCGCGACCTTCGGCGCCGTCGGTCCAGCCAACTCGGCGAGCAGTGGGTGCGTCGGGTTGACGTTGGTCACCGTCGGCGAGATGCCGGCGGCTCGTGCCAGTGAGCGAACGTCGCCTGCTTGATCCGGTGTCATCACGGTTGCGACGACGCCCTCGGCGCCGGCGCGTGCTGTGCGTCCGGAACGGTGAAGGAACGCCTTGTGCTCGGCCGGAGGATCGACGTGGATCACCAACGCGATGTCGTCGACGTGGATGCCGCGGGCGGCGATGTCGGTGGCAACGAGCACACGGACCTGGCCGCTGGTGAAATCGGCGAGGTTGCGCTCGCGGGCGCTCTGCGACAGGTTGCCGTGCAACTCGACAGCGGGGATGCCCGCAGCGCACAACTGCTTGGCGAGCTTCTTTGCGCCGTGCTTGGTGCGCATGAACAACAACGAACGGTCGAGGCCCGAGGCGAGCGCGCTGACGACAGCGGCCTTGTCGCCGGACGAAACCGCGAGCACGTGGTGCGTCATGGTGTTGATCGACGACACCTCCGGATCGACGGAGTGAACGACCGGATTGACGAGGTACTGCCGAACGAGGCCGTCGATCGCCTTGTCGAGCGTTGCCGAGAACAGCAACCGCTGTCCACCGACGGGCGTTGCATCGAGGATGCGCTTCACTCCTGGCAGGAAGCCGAGGTCGGCCATGTGGTCTGCTTCGTCGAGGACGGTGACCTCGACGGCGTCGAGCCGGCAGTGCCGCTGACCGATGAGGTCCTCGAGCCGGCCAGGGCATGCGACGACGATGTCGACGCCTTGGCGGAGCGCGGACACCTGCGGTCCTTGACCGACGCCGCCGTACACCGTTGCGACCCGAAGTCCCATGGCCGCGGCCAACGGACTCAGTGATGTCATCACCTGGTTGGCGAGCTCGCGGGTCGGGACGAGGACCAGCGCTCGCGGGCGGCCGGACTCGCGGCGCTTGCCGCTTGCGGCGAGACGGGCGACGACGGGGAGCGCAAAGGCGATCGTCT
>DASWRR010000014.1:0-3052 GCA_036403055.1 Ilumatobacteraceae bacterium
TCGGAAGCGTGCCGGGTCCTCGTCGGCGTCGGAACCGTGGTCCAGGACCAGCTTCTCGCTGGGAACAACCTCGAGGTAGTCGAAGCGATTCGTGAACACGGTGCCGTCGCCGGACGTCATGTCGAAGCGCGCTCGGCCGCCCGGGCGCACGTCCATCTCTCGGACTGTGCAGGTGAAGCCCTCGGGCCCGAACCATCGGCAGAAGGCGTCTGCTTCGGTCCACGCGGCGAACACCGCGTCGCGTGCGGCGTCAAGAACTCGAACGAGGACGATCTCACGGTCGAGCGCCCAGGTGCTCGGGTCGGTGGTGCTGGGGGTCCTGCTCATGGCTTCTCCAATCTCCCTGGGGATGCGGGTCGGTTCGACGTGCGCCGAAGGTGCGCATCGAGGCGGTCGAGGCGGTGCTCCCACGCAGCTCGTGTGTGCTCGGCCCATGCGGCGATCTCGACGAGAGGCTCCGACCGCAGCCGGCATGGCCGCCGTTGGCCGTCTCGGCCGCGACTGACGAGACCGGCACTCTCGAGAACCTTCAGGTGACGCGAGATCGCCGGCAGACTGATCGGGAACGGCTCGGCCAACTCGAGCACCGTTGCCTCACCGTCGGCCAATCGACGCACGATCGACCGCCGCGTCGGGTCCGACAAGGCGGCGAAGAGGACGTCGAACCGCTCGGGCGCCGTCACCGTCATCCTTGCTGTCGCCTGTTCGGATATTTCACAGTTCGGTTATTTAACACAACGGCTACATGATGTCAAGGCGAGCCCGGTGTTGACACCAGGAGCCGACGCCAGTTTGACGTAACCGGTGGTTACGCCATCACGATGGGCGTCCGGTGCCGTCAGCACCGAAACGAACCGTTGGAGACGACACGAGTGGCAAGGAAGCGAACCATCGATACTGAATCTGTGAGCGCGCATGATGGACGCTCCACCGCGATGAGCGAGACGTTGCACGATGAGGTGTTGGAAGCCCTCGCCATGCTGATCAACGCGCTCGAATCGAGCCGTCACCGAGTCGAGGCGGTCTACGAGGGCGCCAAACACCTGCGCCAGGGGCGTTCGCACGGCTTGAGCTATGCCGAGCTGCTGTCGAGCGTCGGCTGCCGTGGCGTGATCGATGGAGTGTCGGACCTTCTCGACGGTCTGGTGAACGCCGGAAGCCGGCTCCGTCACGCTGAGGCACGGGCTCTGCGTGCCGAGGGGTTGAGCCTGAGCAAGGTCGGTGCCGTACTTGGCGTCAGCCGCCAGCGAGCTTCGGCGCTGCTCGAAGACGTCGGCGGCGACCGCGCTGTCGAGCGCTCCGGACGGAGGTGACGGCCCACGCCCGACGATTGACTGCACGACCACTTGCAACTCGAAACCTCAACTCGATTGGTCGTCGGTCTCTTTCGCCGTGCGGTAGAGGCGCGCGACCATTTGTCTCGAGACGCCGGTGAGCACGCCGATCTCCGAGAACGACAGATGCTCGTCGTCGACAAGCGCCTGAATTGCGGCGGCGCGGTACGCCGTCAAGGTCTTCTCGAACTCGGCGAAGGCAACCGTTGGACCGCGCCGTAGCTCTCTCCCACCACGGACGACGAGCTGCCTGACGATGTCCACGAGGGCGACCCCTGCGCCTCGGTCACGTCGCGCATTGTCCAAGCCGTCCATCACGTTGTCGAGCGCCGCGCGAACATCGTTCGCAGCATGCTCGACCTTGTCGATCGAAGCGACGTACCAGTCCTCACTCATCGCCTTCGCAAGGCTATGCCAGGGAGCCACACGGCGCTACTGGATCAGATCACCTCGGACGCAAACGCGCTTGACGGCGCGACGACCGGGGTAGATGCGCTTCGTCCAAAAGTGAAAGGTGTGCGCACGTGCCGAGATCGGTTCGCTTCGTCATGTGGTGGGGAGGCACCGCAGCGCTGTGGCTCGTCCTCGCGACGACGTTGGCCCGACCCGACGTCATCGCCGCGGTCGCCGCCGGTCTGATCACGGCGTTGGTCGCCGGCATGCGCGAGCGGCTCGGACTGGTCACCTACAGGTTCCGCGTCAGGTGGCTTGCCAATCTGCCCCGTCTCGGCGTACAGGTTCTCCGCGATCTCGTCATCCTCGGCGGCGCACTGCTGCACCCGCGCCGAGTGACCGGAGCGTTTCGCGCCCTGCCCATCACCGTCGGCGACACGCCCGAGGGGGTCGGTCGGCAAGCCGTGCTCGGGCTGGCTGCGTCGCTCGGACCGAACACGTTCGTCGTCGATTTCCTTCACGATCGACAACTCGTCTTGGTGCATCAACTCGTGGTCAACGACTCGGTGCTGCCGACTCCGAACGGGAAGTACCCGCCGCCGTGAGCGCCTGGTTCATCGCGTCGCTCGCGCTGCTGATCGGCATGGTGCCGCTGTTGATCGTGCTGGAGCGCACCGACACGGTGTCGCGTCTCATTGCACTCGAGACGCTGACAGTCATGACAGCGCTGGTGCTGCTGACACTCGCGGAGGCGTTCGGGCGCAGCTTCTACGCGATGCTCGCATTGATCCTGGCGCTCACGTCCGTGGTCGGCAGCCCCGTGTACGCACGCTTCCTCGAGCGGTACCTGTGAAGAACATCGTCGTCGACGTCCTCCTCGCTCTCGGCGTGACGGTACAAGTGCTGGCGTGCATCGGTGTCCTGGTGATGCGCGACGCGTATCAGCGGCTGCACTATGCGGCAGCGGCAACCACCCTCGGGCCCGTTGCCATCGCGGCCGCGATCGTGGTGCGTGAAGCCTTGGCCGAAACTGGGCTCGAGGCCATCCTCACCGCTGCGGTCCTGCTCGCCGGCGGTGCCGTGCTCACTCACGCGACGGGCCGGGCGGCACGCATCCGCGAAGACGACGGGCTCGTCATCCGTCCGGGCGAGATCGAGGCCCGCCGATGACGACCGGCACGACCGCCGTCCAGTTCGCAGCACTGATGCTGGTCGCGGCAGGCGCGGTGATCGTCGTCCGACAACGCACGCCCATCGACATCGCTTTCGTGTCGGGCGGTTACGGCCTGCTGCTCGCCGTGCTCTTCTTGACCTTCCACGCTCCC
>DASWRR010000015.1:0-2606 GCA_036403055.1 Ilumatobacteraceae bacterium
GGGGCAGCACGACACCGGTGACCGCGCTGCCGACGAGCGAGACGGCTTCTGCCGATGCCCACCGCACGAAACCCGGCTCCGCTCGCAACGAGTTCGGCGGCGCTGGCATCAGTGGCCCATCATGCCCGGACGCTCAGCTGACATCCCAGCGATGCCGTCCGGCGACGAGCTCCGCGATCGAGTCGGCGGGCATCGGCCGAGCGAAGTAAAAACCCTGAGCACGCGGCACGCCGAGGCTTGTCAATCCGCAGAGCTGCTCGCGCGTCTCGACACCTTCTGCGGTGACTTGGAGCTCGAGGGCACTCGCCATCGCAACGATCGCCGCGACGAGCGCGGTGTCGTGTGGATCGCTGCCGAGACCGTCGACGAAGACGCGATCGACCTTGACGGCGTCGACCGGGAACACCTTGAGGTAGCTGAGCGACGAGTAGCCGGTTCCGAAGTCGTCGATCGACAGATCGACACCGAGTGCCTTCAATCCGGCCAGCGTTCGTCCGAAGTAGTCGACGTCCTCCATGAAGACGCTCTCGGTCAGCTCGAGGCAAAGGTCGCCGGCTGTCACTCCTGTGCGCTCGAGCACGCTGGCGATGAGACCAGCGATGTCGGGAGCAAGCATCTGGCGGACCGACAGGTTCACCGCGACGGACAGCCGTCCGTCACCGCCCGCAGCAGTCGACGTTCGCTGCCACTCCCGTAGATCGCGGCATGCCTGATCGAGCACCCGCGCGCCGATCGGCACGATCAGACCGGTCTCCTCGGCGAGCGAGATGAACACATCGGGCGTGACGAGACCGTGCTGCGGATGGTTCCAACGGACGAGTGCCTCGGCGCTCACCATCGCTCCCGTCAGCAGGTCGATCACCGGTTGGTAGTGGACGACGAACTCTTCGCGTTCGAGTGCGCGATGCAGCGCGGACGCGGTCGCGAACCGGCGTTTGACATCAACGCGCAATGCCTCGTCGAACATCTCGAACCGGCCCCTGCCGCGTTCCTTCGCGCGATACATCGCGGCATCCGAGTCGCGCAACAAGCTCTCCGGCGAAGCGTTCGCGTCGGCGAGCGCGATGCCGAGGCTCGCGGTGATGTGCATCTCTTGCTCTCCGACCTGCCACGGCACGCTGAGCGCCGCCAGTACGCGCTCGGCCACACGCTCGGTCTCGAGAATCGAGACGTCGTCACACACGATCACGAACTCGTCGCCTCCGAACCTCGCGACGGTGTCTCCCGGACGGATCGCCTCGGTGATCCGCGTGGCCGCGTGTCGCAGGAGATCGTCGCCCGCGCTGTGCCCCAACGAGTCGTTGACCACCTTGAACTGATCGACATCGAGGAACATCACCGCGAGTTGGGAACCAAGCCGCCGTGCGCGCGCCAAACCCTGAACGAGCCGGTCGGTCAGGAGGGCGCGGTTCGCCAGTCCCGTCAGCGAGTCGTGCAGCGCCTGATGGGCAAGCTCCTGCTCCATCACCTTTCGACCGGTGATGTCTTGCAACTGGACGAAGAAGTACTCAGGTTCTCCCGCTTCGTCGCGAACGAGTGTCACGTGCGTCAACGCCCACACGACCGATCCGTCGGGGCGGATGTAGCGACGTTCGTCGGCGTAGGTGTCGTGACCGGCGCGCAGGCGGAGGAGGACCGCCTCGGCCAAGGGAGCTTCGTCGCTCGGCGTGTAGTCGGTCCAGCGTTGCCCGATCAGCTGCTCTCTCGGGCGTTCGAAGAACTCACACGCCGCCGCGTTCACGCGCACTGGAAGGCCGTCGAGGTCGGCGATCGCCGCACCGATCGCCGACTGTTCGAAGCCGATCTCGAACCGAAGCTCCGCTGCACGCGCGACGCGGTCTGCCTCGACCTGGTCGGTGTGGTCCAACATCGTGCCGACGACCCTTGCGACGGAGCCGTCGGCGGCGATCTCGGAAACGCCACGCGCCCGCACGAACCGGACTTCGCCATCGGCATGCACGATCCGAAACGCAAGATCGATCGGGATGCCTCGCTCGGCGGCGTCGGCCCACACGCGCGTCACGATCGCCGCATCGTCTGGGTGCACCCGTGACACGAACTGCGCCCTCGTCGGAGCCACGCCGGCGTCGAGGCCCATGATGCGGCGGTACTCGTCGGACCACAACGTCTCGCCGGTCCCGACGTCGAACTCGAAGCTGCCCAGCCGAGCGGTCCGCTGTGCTTCGGCCAGCCGCCGCCCGCTGGCTTCGAGCGCGCGCTGTGCCGTCAGTCGATCGGTGATGTCCTGCGCGATCACCGAAAGGCCGACCACGTTCCCGGCACCGTCACGTGACGCCGAGGCGGTGAGGTAGACGTCGACGACGCTGCCGTCCTTTCGCTGCCGCGTGGTCTCGAGGTGTTCGTACGTGCCGCCGTCGAGCAGACGCTGGCGCATCGCTGACTGCTCGCCGACGGCGCCGCGCGGCGCGAGCAGCGCGATCGGCTGACCGACGATCTCATCCTCGCGATAGCCGAACAACTCGGCCGCAGCAGGGTTCCAACTCGTCACGACACCGTCGATCGTCGTCCCGAAGATCGCGTCTCCCGAACCGTCGACGATCGCGGAGAGACGACGCCCGACGGCTTCGGCCGCCTTGCGCTCCGTC
>DASWRR010000016.1:0-5325 GCA_036403055.1 Ilumatobacteraceae bacterium
AGCGTGCCCGGCCGGTTGTCGACCTCGATGACCAGATCCATCGCCATGAACTACCCCCTGTGTGTCGTTGGCTGATTCTGTCACTCGCGGACGGCTCGCCGATCATGGTGCCGTTGCCGACCCTCCGGATTCGAGCCGACATCGGGCTTGCGTCGCCGAACAACGACCCGACAGTATGCGCCAGCGGTTCGAGGCCGCCGGGAGGAGCCGACGTGGACGTACCGAGCACGAGCATCGAGGTGACAGCACGGCCAGAGCCGTTTCGTCTGGCGGCCGCGACGACGGCTGTCATCGTCGTCGACATGCAGAACGACTTCGCATCACCCGGTGGCATGTTCGACCGCGCCGGCATCGACATCGCCGGCATCCAGGCGATCGTCCCGAACGTGCAGGCGGTCGTCGCTGCGGCGCGTAATGCCGGCGCGCTGATCGTCTACCTCAAGATGGCGTTCAGCGCAGATCTGATCGACGCTGGCTATCCGACTTCGCCGACGTGGCTCAAGCACATCCGGATGCGCGTCGGTGACGCCGTCACGTCGCCGCAGGGTGAACCGTCGCGGATCCTCGTGCGGGACTGCTGGAACACCGACATCGTGCCCGAGTTGGACCCCGTCGACGGTGACGTCGTGCTGTACAAGACTCGCTACAGCGGGTTCTACAACACCGAGTTGGACGCGATCCTGCGTGGTCGCGGCGTCGAACAGTTGGTCGTCGTCGGTGCGACGACGAGTGTCTGCGTCGAGTCGACGGTGCGCGACGCCATGTTCCGCGACTACCACTGCCTCGTGATCTCGGACGCGACAGCGGAACCGATCGCGGCGGGTGCGCCACGATCCAACCACGAGGCCTCGCTGCTGACGCTCGAACTGCTCTTTGCGTCGGTCGCGCAGGCGGAGGATCTCGTCGCGAGCCTGCGACTCGTGGCGCCCGTATCACGCTGACCGAAGCCGGCGCGGTGGCGCACACCGTCCGTCGTCTTGGTGAGCGCCAGAACCTGCTGCCGGTTCATGTGCTCACGAAAATCGCAGAGGTCGACCGTTACGCGGACGGCTGGCCGTAGGGCAGGCCCCCGGACGGCGGCGTTGCGGGGGGACCTCCGCCGGCCGGACCCGCACCGCCGGCGCCGGCAGAGCGAGCCGTCGGGTCGATCGTGAGGTTCAACAGCGCGACCGTGCCGGCACCTTTCGACGTCGTGCCGGCCGAGGTGTGCAACAAGGTCCCTTCCGATGCCGGATCACCCGCGATGCTGTCGGCGGCGTTCTTCATGTCCGGCAGACCGAACTCGGCATACGGCGGATCGGCGTACACGCTCGCGGTGTAGGCGTCGTCGAAGAACATCTGCGACGTCAGGACCGTCGCGTCAGCGAGGTGGACTCGCACGTGGATGTGCACGGCGCGTCCGTGGTACCAACCGGGATAGATCGTCAAGAACTCGACGATGCCGTCGTCGCCGGCGGCCTGAGTGCCGCGCAAGAACGTGGTGCCCGGGCCTTCGTCCTTGCCTCCACCGTTGTCGATGAAAGCCGAGTAGTCACCAGACGCATCGGCGTGCCAGATCTCGACGGTCGCTCCGGGCACCGGCGCGCACGACTCGTCGAGCACGCGAAGCCCGAGTCGCACGGGCTGACCGGGGTAGCCCTCGGTGATGTCACTGCGGTTGAACTGCTGATCCAAGGGAAACGGTCCTGCGGTCTTCTCCGGCATCAGCGAGCATGATCCGAGGCCGTCGAAGGAAGCCGCGGTGAACGCCGACTCGGCAGCCGAAGCGCCCGACGACGCAGTGGAACCGGGCGAAGCCGACGAAGCAGTGGACGACCCGGTGACCTGTGCCGCGGCGACGGAACCGGGCGTGTCCGTCGCGGACGACGCCACGGTGCCGGCGGCATTCGGCGCGGTGGACGTGGAGTCGGCGCACGCCTCGCCGACCAGTCCGAGCGCGGCGATCCCGCCGATCATCCCGCCGATCCGCAGGAACGTTCGGCGGTCGGCGAGCACTCGGCGCTCTCGATCGGACTGCGAAGAGTTCATGGTCACCATCCAACACATACGCGACGTGAATCGCCAGAGGACGAGTTGAGAATCAGTTTGGAATCCGTGTGCAATCGGTCCGCGATCAGTCTGCTTCCCCTTGCGGATTTCGACCGACGGCGTAGGACCAAAGTCTGATCGGCGCTGCCAATCCGACGCGGAGTTCGCTGCGAACGACGTTCATCCACGGCCGCCGCCTGGATCTGAGGGAGGAACGATGAACGAGGAAGAGTCCACAACGATGCCGCAGAGGCCACGTCGCCGACGGCGATCGATCATGGTGACGGGGGGCGTCGCGCTGACCGGCCTCGCTGCCAGCTTTGCGCTGTACGGCGTCACCGCGTCCGCCGGTACGACGGCGACCGCCGATCCGTCGCGACCGATTCGTGTCGACCAGACGGACGGCTACGGCGACGGCAAGGTCGTCGTGTTCACGTACGGCCAGAACTATCAGTGCGTGCATCAGCCGTTCGACGACCGCGACGGCAACGGCATCCCTGCCGCGCAAGACCCGGGCGAGTTCCAGAAGCCGATCTGCGAAGTGGGCTTCGGGACGAACGTGGGGATCGATCCTGCGGGAAAGCCGATCGGTGAAACCGAGGACCTCTACGTGATCGTGCCGTTCTTCGACGCCGATCACGACGGCGAGGCCGCCGGCGGTCTCGCTCCCACGCTGTCGAAGATCTTCGGTGGACTCGTCCCCGATGCCTTCGACCCGACACCTGGAGTTCCGGTGCAATGTCCCGAGCCCGGTGGGCCGCTGAGCGCCCAGAAGGGCGCCTTCGGAACATGCACGATGCACCCGACGCAGATCGACTACGCGCAGCTGCTGAGCGAAGTGCGTCCTGACCTGTTCGCCGGCCTGAAGAACCTCAACCTGCCCCTGGTGAACCACAGTCACATCATCGACGGCAAGAACTTCAATCCGGTGTGGTGGCATCTCAAGGTCGTCCTCGTCACAGACCAGAACGCATGGCCCGACGTGAACGCGACCCGCGGCATTCGATCCGTCGCCGACATCACCGCCGCTGAGGCTGCCGGCCAGGCGTTGCCGACGATCAACAGCAACTTCTTCCTGTTCTTCGGTTCGAGAGAGTTGCACCAGCACTGAGTTGAGCGGCAACAAAAACCCTTGCTCGGACGGGCAACGTACGCGAGTGGCTCCGGTGATGACCGGAGCCACTTGCGCGTCTCGTGACTTGTGTGCCCCGGCTGTCGTGACCAGGATGAGCAGATGTCCCCGAGGCGCGGCGTGGTATGACGTTCCGGTTGAGAACGACATCGAAGTGGTCCACAACGGCGGCACGAGCGACCACAACAATGACCGCTGCAACGGCATCGCTCTGTCTCCTGGCGAGCTGCACGTTCGGCCCGCCGGTCGTACCGACCACCACGACAACGACCACGACGACCACGATCGCGCCGACAACGACGACGACCACGACGACCATCCCGCCGACGACGACGAGCACGACCAGCACGACGACAACGACGACGACCACCATCCCGCCGACGACCACGACGACCATCCCATTGGTCACCGAAGGCGCGGTTGCGATCGTGGCCAACGCGTCGGGCATCACGGGCGCTGCCGCGCAACTGTCGCAGGAGCTCGCCGCGCTGGGGTTTCACATGGGTCCCGCGACCAACACCGCGGGGGTCGAGGAAGTGCTCGATGTCAGCAAGGTGTACTACTTGCCGGCAGGCGCCGACGTGGCGACATCGATCGGTCGGATCATGGGCGGACTCGTCGTCACGCGCATGCCGGTGCCCGTCTCGATCACCGGCGGTCCGGCTGCGCTCGGCGACGCGACCATCGTGGTGATGCTCGGCAAGGACCTGGCGCACAACAACCCGATTGTTCCGCGACCACCGGGCTGACTCGCTCGATCAGCCGTCGTTCTCGAAGCGGTAGCCCATCCCGGAATCGGTGATGAAGTGCTTCGGGCGTGCGCCGTCGATCTCCAACTTGCGGCGGATGTGGGCCATGTGCACACGCAGCAGGTTGGGATCGGGATCGTACGACGATCCCCACACCGCCGTGATCAACTGCCGATACGTCACGAGACGGCCGGCGTTGCGCGCCAGATACTCGACCATCGACCACTCGGTCGGCGTCAGGCGGACCTCGGCCTCGGCGGCATCGTCGTGCGCCCGGGCGACGAACGCGAGCGCCGGAATGATCAGGAAGAACCTTCCGATCAGCATCGCCACGCCTTGGGTCACTGTGTACCACTGCGTGCTCGTGTTCTGATCGGCGAAGGCCGACCCGTTGTTGTTGGCGGCGGACGCGAAGTTGTACAGAACCTCCGACAACCCGTGCGTTCCCGGCTGATAGGTCGCAGCGCTCTTCAGCGTCATCGACGCGGCAGCGAACACGAGCAACGCGATCGGCATTGCGAGGATGAAGAGCGTCACCAGCTTCATCTCTGCCGCTTGGATCTTCTTGCCGAGATACTCGGGTGTGCGGCCGACCATCAGTCCGGCGATGAACACCGCCAGCAACGCGTAGTGCAACACGCCCATCAATCCCACGCCCACTCCGCCCGGCGAGACCTCGCCGAGCATCATGTGAGCCATCGGCGCGGCGCCGCCGACCGGGGTGAACGAGTCGTGCATGCAGTTGACGGAGCCGTTCGACGTGCCAGTCGTGGCCCCGGCCCAGATCCCGCATGCCGCGCTGCCGATGCGAACTTCCTTGCCCTCCATGTTGCCGCCCGACTGGTACGTCGACGTCGACTGATCGATGGACAGCGCGCTCAGCCTCGGGTTGCCGTTGGTCTCGGCGAACGTCGAGAACGCACCGAAGACGACCAAGATGCCGGCCATCACGATCAGCAGGAGACGGCTCTGACGTCTGTCGCCGACCAACCGGCCGAACGTCACGACGAGCGCGAACGGGATCAGCAAGATCGTGAACAGTTCCATCATGTCGGTGAAGCCCGTCGGGTTCTCGAACGGGTGCGCCGAGTTGGCGTTGTACGGTCCCCCACCGTTGCTACCGATCTGCTTGATCGCCTCCTGCGATGCGATCGGTCCTCCCGGGATCGCTTGCGTCGTGATGTGTGTGGTCTGGTCGATCGTGGTCGCGGCGGTGTTGCCGTGGAGGTTCTGCACGACACCCTGTGACAACAGCACGACCGTGAACACCATCGCCAACGGCAGCAGGATTCGGACGACCGTTCGCGTCAGATCGACCCAGAAGTTGCCGAGGTTGCGTGTCCGTGTACGGGTGATGCCACGAATCAGCCCGACGACGATCGCCATGCCGGCCGCGGCCGACACGAAGTTCTGGAC
>DASWRR010000017.1:0-2446 GCA_036403055.1 Ilumatobacteraceae bacterium
CCCGCCACACCACCACGACCCACCACCAACAACTCCGTCACCGAACCAGCACCACGAACACCAATCCCCTGCAACACCCCATCCACCGTCGAACCAACCCCACGCGACTCCAACAACCGCGCCGGCACCAACGGCACAAAGGTCGCGGGCTTCCAGGTGAACCCGAGCACGACGCTGCCCGCAGCGCCGTCTGCCCCGTCGACGGCGACGTGGTACACGCGACCCGCAATGGCGTGGATGGTGGTCGCGCTGCCATTCCCCGGGCCGTCGTTGGAAGCAACCGGCACGAGACCACCGACAGAGTCACCGGAATACACCGCCAGCAGCGTGTCGAACGTCGAACCTTCGGTCGACAAGGTCAGGTCGCCGTACGACGGCGCGACGAAGGTCCACCATACAGAGGTCCCTCCGAAGATTGGGCCGTGCGCCGGTTCGCCCGCTTCGTCGGTCGCATCGATGTTGGAACCCGTCAGCGGATTTGCGCCCGCGAGATCGATCGGGGTAGCGGCCGCGAAGTCGTCGTTGACAGGTGGCGTGATGGGCGATTCGAACAGCAGCCGGTTCGGCGATCCCGCCGTGTTGGCGATCCCGCCGCCCGTCGCGTTCCCGAGCAGATCTCGGGCGACCTGCGCAGGCGTCCACGTCGGCCGTTCCGACAGCAGGACGGCTGCGGCACCGGCGACATGCGGAGTGGCCATCGACGTGCCGTTCATCGTTGCCGTCGCCGTCGACGACGCGATGCCGTCCGACACGATGTTCGTCCCAGGAGCGAACAGGTCGACGCACGGTCCGAAGTTGGAGAACGACGCCCGGCTGTCCGCCTCGGTCGATGCCGCGACGGTCAGGGCGTTCGGAGCGCGCGACGGTGACCTCGTGCACGCGTCGTCGGGCGACGCGAAGCCCTGCCGGGTGTTGCCTGCCGCGACGACAACCGTGACACCGTCGGCGATCAGCGCTTGGATGCCGTTGTCGACTGCGGTGGACGGTGGCCCACCGATGCTGATGTTGGCGACCGCCGGCGCACCGGGTTGATGGTCACCGATCACCCAATCGAGAGATTGAACGAACTGCGCGACATCAGTTGACCCGCTGCAATCGAGCACGCGGACCGCGACGAGCGAGACGTTCTTGGCAACGCCGAACACTTGACCGCCGACGGTCCCGGCGACATGTGTTCCGTGGCCCACACACCAATCGTCGGTGCCGTGGCCGTCGAGAACCGTCGTGAAGCCGGATCGCACTCGACCGCCGAAGTCGAGGTGATCCGCTCTGATCCCCGAGTCGATGATGTACGCACTGACCCCAGCGCCCGCGCCGTTGTAGCTGTAGGTATTCGACAGCGGGAGGGTGCGTTGGTCGATGCGATCGAGACCCCACGACGGCGGGCTCTGGACGACGGTTGCCGGCACTGCGCCCAGCGACATCGACTGGTCGCGTTCGATGCGATCGACGTCGGGGGACGCGCCGATCTGCGCGATCTCGACCGGTGTGGCGATGATCGCGACACCGGGGAACACGTTCGTGTAGGTGTCCGCGACTTCCACACCGAGCGCAGTCAACCGCGCCGCCTCGGACGACGCGTCGACACCGGCGTCGAACTGCACGATGTAGCGGCTCGCACCGACCGCTGCGCTGCCCGTACCGAGGGGCAGCAGCGCCGCAGTCGGAACTGCAAGCGCGACGACCAGGGCCCTGAGCTCGTTCACGCCCCGCGCCGGTCGGCTAGCTACGGCCGCGGTAGGTCGCGCTGGTTCCGGACGAATCCTTGTTGAGCCGCTTCGACAGGTGCAGGCCTTCGAGCACGAACTCGACAGCAGCGGCGACGGCGGCAGGTGATTCGTCACCGCTGGTCAGCGCGAGCACCGGCGCGCGAAGTGCCGGCACCAATTCGACGAGACGAGCTTCCTCGACCGATGCGATGTCTTCGCCGGCGTGGGCCACGACACCATCCTCGAACGCGGCGATCACGTCGCGGACTTGGTCAGGCGAGATCCGCTCTTTGTACACGGTGAGGACCGCGGCCTTCACGAGGTTGTCGAGGATGAGACCATCACGACCCTCTTCCAGCGATTCGATCTCGACCTTGCCGCTGCTCGACGCGGCGAGCGCTTCAAGATCGCAGATCCGCGGCACGACGACGTGCTCGCCGGCCCGAAGCCCTCGACGCAGGGCGTTCGCACCAAGCACTTCGACGTTGCTGACGGAGAGCCGGACGCTGACGCCACTGCGCTGGTTGACCTGCGTGCTGGCTCTGGCGAGTTGGCTGAACGTTGCGACGACCTGCTCCATGTAGTCCGGCAGGTGCACGGCGACATCGCCGACCGAACCGGCCCGCGCCTCCTGGCGCATGATGGCAACTTCCGTGCCGACGTCGAGTGGGTAGTGGGTGCGGATCTGGCTGCCGAAGCGGTCCTTCAGTGGAGTGATGATGCGGCCGCGATTCGTG
>DASWRR010000018.1:0-2112 GCA_036403055.1 Ilumatobacteraceae bacterium
AACCGACGTACTCGGGATCGCCGACCCCGAGGATGACGTTGGTCCACTGGAAGATCTGCGGTTCATCCTCCGGTGGTATGCCCATCATCTCGCAGATGATCTGCAGCGGAAGGGGCGCAGCGATCTGCTCGACGAAATCGCATTCGCCGTCCGGAAACTGTTCGATCAGTCGGTCGACGATCGCCGTCGCCTTCGTCCGCACGTACCCCTCGACCTGTGTCACCTGCTTCGGTGTGAAACCTTTGGCGACGATGTTGCGAAGGCGGAAGTGCCGCGGGTCGTCCATCGCGATCATCGAGCCGATGAACTCGTTCATCTCTTGCGGTATGTCGCCGATGTTGACGCCGCGTCCACTGATGAACACCTGTGGATTTCGGCTCGCGGTCCACACATCCTCGTAGCGGGTGATGGCCCAGAAACCCGGGCCCTTCGGCAGCGGGCTGTCCTCGTACTCCCACTCGTCGAAGAACATGAGCTCGTCGGACTGGCGCAGCGCCCGAAAAGCCGCGTGACGATGGTCTCGCGGCGCGATCCAGAACTCCGGATCGCTGAGCTCGAATGTGCCCAGTGCTACATCGCTTGGCATTGTGCGAGCGTACTGATGGCAGACCATGCCACGTAGGCTCGTGAGCGTGTTGACGTTTCCTGAGATCGAGCGAGCCCTGGTGGTGACGGCTCATCCGGACGACGTGGACTTCGGTACCGCTGGCACCGTTGCGATGATGACCGACGCCGGCGTGGCGGTCACCTATTGCATCGTGACGGACGGCGACGCCGGCGGCTGGGACACGACGATGGCTCGCCACGACGTCGCGATGCTCCGCCGCCGCGAGCAGACTGAAGCCGCCAGCCACGTCGGGGTGACCGATCTCGTCTTCCTCGGCTATGGCGACGGACGGCTCCAGGTCACGTTGCAATTGCGCGCCGACATCAGCGCCGTGATCCGTCGGGTCCGTCCACGGGTCGTCATCGCACAATCGCCCGAGCGAATCCTCGACCGCATCTACTCGAGTCATCCCGACCACATCGCGGCCGGCGAGGCAACGCTGTGCGCCGTGTATCCCGACGCCCGCAATCCGTTCGCCTTTCCGGAGCTGTTCCAAGAGGTCATCGAGCCGTGGGCAGTCGACGAGGTCTGGGTGCAAGGCCGCGGCAACGGCACGCACGCGATCGATGTCACCACCGCCGTCGATCGCAAGATGGCTGCGCTGATGAGTCACGTCAGCCAGCACACGGATCCACAGCGCACCGAGACCATGGTGCGCGAGTGGATGGCCGACACGGCCAAGCAGTTCGACCTACCGGACGGGGCGTCGGCCGAGACGTTTCTCGTCGTCGACACCCGTTAACTTCGACCACAGCTCAACAAGGGGAACCACCATGCCTGAAGCAGTCATCGTCGCCACCGCCCGCAGTCCGATCGGTCGGGCCAACAAGGGCTCGCTCACGACGCTGCGACCCGACGACATGTCGACGCAGATCGTCGAGGCGCTGATGAAAAAGGTGCCCCAGATCCAAGGTTCCGACATCGACGATCTGATGATGGGAATCGGTCAACCCGCGGGCGAAGGTGGCTTCAACATCGCTCGAGTGGTCGCAGTCCTCGCCGGCCTCGACGACGTACCGGGCGTCACCGTGAACCGCTACTGCTCGTCGAGCCTGCAGACAATTCGCATGGCGTTCCACGCCATCAAGGCGGGCGAAGGCGACTGCTTCATCGCCGCGGGTGTGGAAACGGTCAGCCGCTACGCGTCCGGCGCCAGCGACACCGCGCCCAATGCGATCTTCAAGCCGTCGGGCGAGCGTACGAAGGAACGTGCGCAGGGCGGTCAGGGCCCGTGGACGCCGCCGAGCGGGCTGCCCGACATGTACATCGCGATGGGCCAGACCGCGGAGAACGTCGTCGAGGTCGAAGGCGTGACGCGCGAGGAGATGGACCGGTTCGGGGTGCGCTCGCAGAACCTCGCGTGCGAGTTCGTCGACAACGGTTTCTTCGACAACGAGATCACGCCGCTCGTGCTCGGCGACGGCACGGTCGTCAGCAAGGACGATGGCCCGCGGCCCGGCACCAACTACGAGACGGTCAGCCAGTTGAAGCCGGTGTTCCGTCCC
>DASWRR010000019.1:0-6069 GCA_036403055.1 Ilumatobacteraceae bacterium
CACCGCCCAACACATGACGGTCGTGTCGGCCAGAGAAGTACGAGCCGCAGTTCACGCCGTTCTGGGCCTGATCAACTCCACCCCGTTCAGCGGTCGCCTCCGCCGAGACGCGCATGTGTCGCTCCTGCGAACAATGGCGTCAGCCGCGTTGGCCGGTCTGCAAACGGATTGAGCAACAACGTCATGGTTCAGGAATCGGTTCATGTGGGCACCACGATCGAGCGGTCGCCGAGGGACGTGTACGAGTACGTCTCCGACCCTCGTCATCTTTCGGAGTGGGCGGCCGGCCTGGCGCGCCGTCCGGTCGAGCGAATCGACGGCCAATGGGTTGTCGACTCACCGCTCGGGCGGATCGTCGTCGAGTTCGCGCCGGCAAACGACGACGGCATCGCTGATCATGTCGTGACGCTCCCGAACGGCACCAGCGTGCACAACCCGATGCGGGTGATTCCCAACGCAGACGGGTGCGACGTCGTGTTCAGCGTTCGCCGCCAACGGAACATGACTGATTCGGAGTTTGCAGATGACGTCGCTGCCGTTCGCAAGGACCTCGACGCACTTCGGTCGATCCTCCAGCGCTGACGCCCCGGCGCATGCGATCTGGGCGCCACGCTCCGGTCCCGTCGCAGGTCATGGAAATCGTTGGCACCGAGATCGGCGATCGGCGCGATCGAGCGGGGCGCGGGCGAGCATGTTCGCGACTAGTAGGACACCGACACTCGGTGGGCGAGACTGGTAGCGCATGTCTGACATCGTTGGCCGGCTCAAGAACGCGTCCTATTTGCGCAAGTGGTTGATCCTCGGCGTCGTCATCGGTGTCGTCGCGGGGCTCGGCGCGATCGCGTTCATCGTCGCGTTGGAGACCAGCGGCAAGCTGTTGCTCGAAGGGCTCGGCGGCTACAAGCCACCGTTGCCCTTCGGAGAAGGCAACCGTTCCGGAGCAGGCCACTTCGCCCGACCGTGGGCAATTCCGCTGGTCGTTGCGCTCGGAGGCCTCATCTCCGGTTTCCTCGTGTTTCGCTATGCGCCCGAAGCGGAAGGTCATGGCACCGACGCGGCGATCGCTGCCGTTCACCACAATCCGCGTGGCATTCGCGGGCGCGTCACCGCGATCAAGATCGTGGCATCCGCGGCCACGATCGGCGCGGGCGGTTCGGCGGGACGTGAAGGCCCGACCGCGCAGATCAGCGCGGGCTTCGGTTCACTGCTGGCGAGACGACTCGAACTGAGTCCGCAGGATGCGCGCATCGCGGTCTCGGTCGGCATCGGGTCGGGCATCGGCTCGATCTTTCGAGCACCGCTCGGCGGCGCAGTTCTCGGCGCGGAGATCCTGTATCGAGACGATCTCGAACCCGAGGCGCTGTTTCCGTCGTTGGTCGCCTCGATCGTCGGGTTTTCGGTGTTCGGCGCCGTGGAAGGTTTCGAGCCGATCTTCGGGACGTTGCCGACGAAGCTCTTCGATCGCCCGGTCCAGCTGCTGTACTACGCGCTCCTCGGCATCGTCGCCGGCGTCGTCGCTCGGGCGTACGCACGCGGGTTCTACGGGATGGTCGCGTTGCGTCACCGGTTGCCGGGCCCCGACATGTTCAAGCCGGCGATCGCTGGATTGTTGGTCGGTCTCATCGGGCTCGGCTTTCCCGAGGCGCTCGCGACCGGATACGGATGGCTGCAGAAGGGGATGGCCGACGGCCTTCCGAGCGTCGCGCTGTGGGTCGTGTTGGTCTTGCCGCTCGTCAAGATCCTGACGACGTCGCTGACGATCGGGTCAGGCGGTTCCGGCGGCATCTTCGGGCCGGGCATGGTGATCGGCGGATTCGTCGGGCTCGGCATGTGGCGAGTCATGCACGACGCGTTTCCCGGGATGCCGGCGACACCGGCACCGTTCGTCATCGTTGGGATGATCGCGTGCTTCGGCAGCGTCGCCCATGCGCCGTTGGGGTTGATGTTGATGGTCGCCGAGATGACGGGCAGCCTCGCCTTGTTGCCGCCCGCCATGATCGCGATCGGCCTCGCGACCCTGGTCGTCGGTGACGACAGCATCTACGAGAGCCAACTACGAAGCCGCGCCGACTCGCCGGCACATCGCGCCGCGTTCGGCCTGCCGCAACTGGGGTCGGTGACGGTCGTCGATGCGATGCAGCCGTGTCGACTCGTTTTGCCGGCAACGACGCCGGTGCACGTCGCGATTGCTGAGATCGAACGGACGGGCGTTCCGGGCGCGCCGATCGTCGATGACGACGGCAAGTACCTCGGGGTGCTCGCTCGTGCAGATGCGGAACGCGCGGAAGCCGACGTCGAGGTCGCTGCGGCTGCCGATCACTCGTACCCGACGGTGCCGTCGGATCGCGGGCTCGACTTCGCGCTCGACGCGCTGGTGTCGGCCGGCGTTTCGTGGATTCCTGTCGTCGACGACGACCACGTGGTCGGCATCGTGGCGATGAAAGAGATCATGGCCGGATACCAGCATGCATTGCGTCGGTCACTGCGGATGATCGGCGGAACCACGGGCAGCTCGAAACTCGTCGAAGCAACAGTTGGCGAGGGCTCGGCGTTTGCGGGTACGACGGTGTCCGCCGCCCCGTGGCCGACCGGCAGCTTCGCGCTCAGCATCGATCGAAACAGTCAGCTGATGACGCCAACACCGCACACCGAACTGCTGCCGGGTGACGTGGTCGTTGCCGTCGTTCCGGCATCGCACGATGGCGAACTGCGTCGGCTGTTCGGCGCATCGACCACCGGTTGATCGCCTCGCGTCGGATCGCGCAGTGTCCTGATCGTCCAATCACTGCGTGACACGATGAGGCGCTGGTCCGGCCGCTCGCCGTGTGCACATGAGGAGGTTTCGTGACGGACGACGACGACGTGGCCATCCCGATCGACCCGGACCTGTCGCCGGCTGATCCCGGCGTGCCTGCCATCGATCGGCGAACGGTGCGTGCCCCGCGACGTCACCGTCGCATCGAACCCGACGTCCTCGCCGTGATCGCTGTCGGAGGGATGCTCGGCGCGGCGGCTCGGTTCAGGCTCGCCGAAGCGATTCCTACGCCACATGATCGGTTCCCGTGGGCCACGTTCTGCACGAACGTCTCGGGCAGCTTCGTGCTCGGCTTGTTGCTCGTACTGCTGCTCGAACGGTTTCGGCCGACGCGGTACCTCCGACCGTTCGTGGCGACGGGCATCCTCGGTGCGTTCACCACGATGTCGACGTTCACGGTCGAGACGGCATTGTTGCTCAAGGACGGCCATGCGATGACGGCGATGGCCTACGCACTCGGCAGCTTCGCAGCCGGCATCGCGCTGGCGTACGCCGGCATCGTCGTTGCTCGAATTGGCGCGCAGCGACATCGCAACGAGGCGTTGCCAGGATGACGAACGCGGCGTGGATCGGCTTCCTCGTCGCTGCGGCCATCGGCGCCGCGGCCCGGTACACCGTCGACGGGCTCGTGCAGGAGCGCACCGACGGCGCCTTTCCATGGGGCACGTTCGTCGTGAACATCACCGGCTGTCTCGTTCTCGGCGTGATCACCGGTCTCGGTCTGTACCACGGGTTGCACTCGACCACGCGCACGATCGTCGGCACTGGCGGGATCGGTGCCTACACGACGTTCAGCACGTTCAGCTTCGAAACCGTTCGACTCGCCCAAGAGGGCGCGGTCGACGACGCCGTGCGCAACGCCGTTGCGACGTTCGTCGTCGGTCTTGCCGCGGCGGCGGTCGGCCTTGCGCTTGCAGCAGCCGTGTAGATCTTTCCTCGCCTATGGCTCCGAGACGAGGCTCGTCGAGATCGCGGCGGTTTCGCCAAGAGTTCGATGTACGGGACAGCGGTCGGCGACTCGTGCGAGTGCTGAGAGCTGTTCCGCATCCAGGTCACCTTCGACTCGAATGCGCCGGTGGAAGTGGTCGGTCAGCGGGCCGGCGCCCTCTACACATGCATCACAATCTTCCGCGTGTGTTTTCGAATGGGTCACCTCGACCGTGACCCGGCGGAGCGCGAGCCGCTTGCGGTTCGCATACAGCCGGACGGTCATGGACGTGCACGCGCCGAGACCGGCCGCGACGAGGTCGTACGGCGACGGGCCGGCGTCGAACCCGCCCACGTCGACCGGTTCGTCCGTCAGGAACTGATGGCGCCCGACGACGACGTGATTCAAGAACGTCCCCTGGCCTGTCTCGGCCACAACGACCGGCGCGCTCGCAGCCGGCGCGGCGGCCGACGGATGCGCGTCGACGACGAATCGCTCGGACCAGCACGCGATCATTCGTCCGATGTACGCCGCGTCGTCAACGCGCGTGAGGAGGTGATCGGCGCCATCGAGAGCGAGGAAGCTCTTGGGATGTCTCGCTGCCGCGTAGATGCGCGCTGCGTTGTCGACGCCGACGATGTTGTCGGTCGGCGAGTGTGCGACGAGCAGCGCTGCCCGGAGTTGCCCCACGCGTTGTTCGACCGAGTGTGCTGCGAGGTCCTCGAGCAGCTCGCGCCGGATGGTGAAGCTGCGACCGGCGATCTCGACCATTGCCCGTCCCTCTCGTTCGATGGCGGCAAGATGCGAACTGAACAGCCGCGTGATGTGGTCGACATCAGCCGGTGCGCCGATCGTCACGACCGCACGCACCTCCGGAAGGTCGGCGGCAACCGCAACCACGGCAGCGCCGCCGAGGCTGTGGCCGACGAGCAACTGCGGCGCCTCGTGGTTTTCCCGCAGCCATGCGGCGGCGAGTCGTAGGTCGTCGAGGTTCGACGAGAAGTCCGTGTTCGCGAAGTCGCCTTCGCTCGACCCGAGCCCGGTGAAGTCGAACCGCAGCACGGCGATGCCGCGACCGTTCAGCTCGGCAGCGATCCGCCCAGCGGCAACGACATCTTTCGAACACGTGAAGCAGTGGGCGAACAACGCATAGGCGCGCGGCGGTCCCGCCGGCAGATCGAGTCGTCCGGCCAATGGCGTTCCGAGACTTCCGGTGAAGGTGACTCGGTGTGCAGGTTCTGTCATGTGGTGCATCCGTTCATCAGCAATTGGGATGTGCTTGGGCGTGGAGCGGGGAAGGATCTCGGGTCGTCATCCCACGACGGCCGAGAGCATGCGCTCGGCAAAGCTCGCATACGTCGTTGCCAACTCGTTCGGCGAAACGCTGCCGCCGGGGTTGAACCACGCCGAGACACCGATTCCCATGTCGAGGATCGCGTACGACGAGAGTCGATCCGACACCGTGGTGAACGCACCGAGTTGTCGACCCTCACGGATGAGTTTGCGAAAGCTCGTCTCGTAGTTGCGGCGCAGTTGGAGGATCTTGGAACGGTCGGGTTCCTCGAGGTTGTCGATCTCGCGGTGCCCGACGAACGCCTCGTACCGATGCTCGGCGTGATACTGCACGTGTACGACAGTGATCCGTTGGAGCCGCTCGCGAACGTCGCCGTCCTGATCGAGTGCTTCTCGTTGGCGGCGCAGCAACTCGTCCATCATCCGGGTCATGATCACCGCGAGCAGTTGATGCTTCGACTCGACGTGCTTGTAGAGGCTCGGCCCGCGTATCCCGATGCGCTCGCCGATCTCGGTCATGGTCGTCGAGCGGTACCCGATGGTGGCGAACAGCTCGAGCGCTGCGCCGAGTATCTCCTCGCGTCGCTCCTGGGGTGGTCGCGAGCGTGGCTGTGAGGCGCTGGGCGCGTGCGGACGACCGACGCTCGTTCGTTGAGGACCCGACACGCCGGAGGACGCTATCGACGCAATCGATGAGACCGTCGCTAATGATCGTTAGCCGGACAGTGGCTATGATCGGCTAATGGTCATTAGTCGCACTGTCGCCGCAAGTGCCCACTCCGTCGGTCCTGAAATGGCCGACATCCGAGAAGCAATACTCGGCGGCGCGCCGGGAACGGACCTTGGAAGCATGAAGATCCCGGAGTCCTATCGCGCGGCGTTCGTGCAGCGCGACGAGACCTCGATGTTCGAGGGGGTCACATCCGCCGACAAGGATCCGACGAAGTCGATCCACGTCGACCATGTGCCGACGCCCGACCTCGCGCCCGACGAGGTGTACCTCGCGGTGATGGCATCGTCGATCAACTTCAAC
>DASWRR010000020.1:0-2419 GCA_036403055.1 Ilumatobacteraceae bacterium
GCCCTCGCATGGTGGATCGATCAGGCGCTCAACACCGCGGTGTCGTTCCTGATCGTCGGTCTCCTGTGGGCGATCGTCGCGGCGGTGATGTTGAGTGCCGGCCGCAAGAAGTTGAAGGACGTCGATGTCCTTCCGCAAACCAGAGAAACGATCAAGGAGGATGTGGAATGGGCCAAAACGCAGAAGACCTGAGGCAGGACATCGCACGGACACGAGTGGATCTCGGCGGCACGATCGATGCAATCGGCGATCGCGTGATGCCAGGTCGCATCATGGACCGCAAGAAGAGCAACCTTGCGGTGAGAGCACGGTCGATGAAAGATCGTGTGATGGGCGCGGCCCACGTGCCGTCCGAGAAGGCCCACGAGTTGATGGGCGCAGCATCGGACAAGATGCACGGACTCGCGGATGAGGCCGGCTCGATGCCGGAGAACATGCGGCACCGAGCGCAAGGCACACCGCTTGCGGCCGGCGCGGTCATGTTCGGCATCGGCTTTCTCGTCGCCGCGGCGATCCCGCCGTCGGAGAAGGAGAAGGAGTGGTCCGGGCAACTCATCGAGAACGCCGAGCCGCTGAAGGAGAAGGTGTCGGAGGCCGGTCAGGAGATGGTCGAGCACTTGCGAGAGCCCGCATCGCAGGCCGTGTCCGAGTTGAAGGACGCAGCGACCGGGGCCGCGCAGGAAGTGTCGAGCACGGCATCGGACGCAGCGAGACAGACGACTGAACAAGCCAAGCAAGCGACCCAGACGATGAAGGACGGCGCGTGAGACGGCGGTAATCTCGCCGGATGCCCGAGGGTCTTGCGCCGGACACGTTCGAGCCGCACGTCGGGACGCGGTTCGACGTTCGGCCGGAGGCACGTTCAGAGCTTGCGATCGAACTGCACGAGCTCACCCGTCTGCCACCGCGTTCATATGGCGATCGCAGAGAACCGTTCTCCCTTGTGTTCCTCGGGCCGGCGGGCGCGCCGTTGCCGCAGGGGATCTACACCATGCACCACGACGCGCTCGGCGACATCGATCTCTTCATTGTGCCGATCGGTCCGGGCGTCGACGGCCGGAACCAGTACGAAGCGGTCTTCAACTAGCGATCAGACGCCGTTGGCAACCACGACGATCGACGCGAGCTTGGCCCATGCAGTCGCGTCGTCGATCGTCGGCAACGAGCGCGGCTCGCGCCACGCATCGGGCTGCAACCCGAGGAGATACACACCACGTTGCAACGTCGGCAGCGAGCGCTCGTTGGCGTTTGTGAAGACGATCGACGACGGCCCGTTCCCGGCGTCGACACTGAAACCGACACGTAGTCCTCGCGACGGCGCGATCACGAACCGACTGCGTCCGGACGCCATCGCTGCCGGTAGGCGGCGGAACGTCCACGCGTAGAACGGAATCGTTGCGTCCTTGCCGAACGCATCGGGCGACGGGATGTGCGCATCGACGAGGACATTGTCGTACGGGCAGCACACGTCGCTCGTGACACCCGGAGTGAAGCCATGGACTGCAAGCTCGGCGACATGGTTGCGGAGGTCGCCGACGCGCAGGCTCGATGCATTCACCGCGCGCCGATCGCCCGAGGCGAGGGCATCGGCGAGCGACGTCGCGCCGGCGCTTCCGTCGACGTAACCCACACTGATCTGTGGCCCACCGGCGGCAACGAACGCAGCCAACCCGCCGTTCGTCGTGCCGAGGTCGCGACGCAGCAGGACCGACCCGGCGAGCACCGACGCGCCGGCGATCAGGAACACGCGGCGGTTCGTTCCGGCGGGCGAGCCGGCAACGGTGTCGGAGCTGGTTGGAGTGTTCATCGAATCCGCCTTTGCCGCACGTCTACGTTCGCGGCGGGAAAATGCCCTGAAGGGCGATGTTGAAGTTCAAGGTGAGGTACGGCTGCATGTTGTTGTGCGGAAGGCTCCCGCCTGCGGGAGACAGCGCCTCGGGCGCCAAGGCGACCGGCGCCGCGTTCGGATTCGTGGAATACAGGAGCGCGCCGACCGAGCGGGCGAGCGCCTCGTTGGCCGGCCCGGCGTCCTCCCCCGCCTCGCTCGCTGCTCGCATCGCGTGTGAGTGCGAAGGGATCTCGGATTCGATCAACGTCACCGAGTCGACGCCGCCGGTCTCGCCGAGATCTCGCAGCGACAGCCCTGGCCCTTGTCCCGGTTGCACGACCGCGCACCCTTGAAGGTTTGGCAGTGCGAACGTGCTCCTGCCGTCTCCCCCGTACGTCGTGCCGAGCAGAGAGAACAGCGCGGTGTTCTGTGAGATCGGCAGGAGCTGTCCGTTGCACACTGCCCAGCCTTTGGGAGCGAAGTTGAACGGGAAGATTCGGATTTCCGCGACGAATTGATCGGTCATGTTGACGGTTCCTCAGGTTGGCGACGGGAAGACGCCGAAGAGCGAGATGATGAAGTTGACGCACA
>DASWRR010000021.1:0-5006 GCA_036403055.1 Ilumatobacteraceae bacterium
GATGTCGGCGACGACGCAAGTACGGCCGCACCATGGATCGCGTTCCTGCCCGCGCTCGACTCGACGACGATGGGTTGGAAGAACCGAGCGTGGTACCTCGGCGAGCTCGCCGCGTTCGGCGGCCCGATGTTCGACGTCAACGGCAACGCAGGGCCGACGATCTGGGTCGACGGACGTGTCGTCGGTGGCTGGGCACAGCGCAGCAACGGCGACATCGCCTATCGGCTCGTGGTGGACGTGCCTCGCACGCGCGCCACGGAGATCGCTGCGGAAGCGACTCGACTCAGGGACCTCATCGGTGACACGCGGGTCAAGGTTCGGTTCCCGGCACCTCTGCAAAAAGAGCTGCTCGCTTGAGCACCGACGGATGAACCGCGAGATCGTCGCGGCGTGGAAGCACCGCGAGCTGCGAATCCTCGTGGTCGGCGAGGGCGTTTCCATGTTCGGCTCGTTGGTGGCGCGGCTCGCCTTGCCGTGGACCGCGGCGCGCGAGCTGCATCAGGGGACGCTGTCGGTCGGCCTCGTGTTCCTCGCGGAGCTCCTGCCTTCGGCACTGCTCGGACTGTTCGCCGGGGCACTCGTCGATCGATGGTCGCGTCGACGCGTCCTCATCGTGTCCAACCTGATGTTGGCGATCGCGACCGCTGTCGTGCCGGTGCTCGCTGGGCTCGACCGTCTCACGATGACGGCCATCTACGCGATCGGGGTCGTCAGCGGGTGCATCGCACCGTTCTTCCGCGCCGCGTTCCGCTCGACCGTTCCGATCACCGTCCCGCGTGAGTCGTTCGCCGGTGCGCAATCGATCATCCAGGGTGTCTCCGCGACCGCCGAGCTCGCCGCGTTCGCCGCCGCCGGTTGGCTCGTCCACGTGTTCGGCGGGCCTGCTGGCCTGGCGATCGACGCCGGCTCGTTCGTGTGGGCCGGTGCCGTGACGATGCTGCTGAAGCCGACGCCTGCCGCGCTGATCGCTCAGCACCGCACGAACGTCGTCACCGAACTCCGCGAGGGCGCGAGATACGTGCGTCGCCACGCGGTCCTCGGTCCGATTGCGCTCTCGAGTGTCATCGCCGGCGTCGGCGGCGGAATGGTCGGCAGCGTCGTGATCGTTCATGTGACGAAGACCCTCGGCTACGACACAGGTCCGCAGGGCGTGGTGTATGCGATCGGGGGCGTCGGATCGCTCTTCGCTGCGGCCTACGCTCCGCGCGTGTTGGCCGCGTTCGGGCTGCAGCGGACGATCGTCGTGGCACTGATCGCGACAGCGCCGGCGATGGCGTTGATGGCCTTCGCTCCCGGCCCGTCACTGCTCGGGTATTCGATGCTGGTGGGCCAACAGGTCATCGCCGATCCCGTCGGCACCGTGAGCCTCGTTGCCTACGGGACCGTCGTCGCTGCCGGATCACCGGAGGCGATGCGTGGCCGCGTGGAGTCGACCGTGAGCGTGCTCGGCACGCTCGGCCTCGCGATCGGGTTCGTCGCCGGCGGTCTGCTTGGTGAGCCACGCGTGCTCGGAACCACCGCGACGCTCTTCGGCGGCGGTTTGATCACCGCGATCGCGGCAATCTGTCTCGCCGGCCCGAACGTTCGAAAGATCCGCAGCGCCGGTGACGTCGCTGTCGTCTCGGGGCGCAACACGTCGCGTGGGAGACTCGCGGTGTGACGGATCGGTCGCCACGCATCGGGTTGGTTCTCGGCGCCGGTGGAGTGATCGGTGCCGCCTTTCACGCCGGTGTGCTCAGCGCGCTGCACGCCGAGATGGGGTGGGATCCGCGCACCGCATCGATCATGGTCGGGACCTCCGCCGGGTCGGTCGCTGCGACCTCGTTGCGCGCCGGCCTCTCACCTTCGGACCTTCTGGCGCGCGCTGAGGGCAGGTCGCTGTCAGCGGAGGGGACACGCTTGATGCGCAACGTCGGGCGCATCCGTCGACCGCCGCCATTGCAGCCCACGAAACGTGGGCGCGGCCCAGCCGAGATCGCGGGTGTGCTGCGGCGCGCCGCGACGCGCCCGTTCGCTGCGCCTCCATGGGCGTTGTTGTCGAGCCTGATCCCCGAAGGACAGGTCAGCACTTCGATGATCTCCGATGCCATCGCCGGCCTGTTTCCCGACGAATGGCCCGACGAGCCACTGTGGCTGTGCGCGGTGCGCCAGAACGACGGCCGACGCGTCGCGTTCGGCCAGCATGTACCGCGGCCCCCGCTTCCCGATGCGGTCGCGGCGTCGTGCGCGATCCCTGGTTACTTCAGCCCCGTCACCATCGATGGCGAGGCGTTCGTCGACGGCGGGATCCATTCGCCGACGAATGCCGACGTTCTCCTCGGCGAGGACCTCGACCTCGTCATCGTGAGCTCACCGATGTCGATGACCGGGCGACGAGTCCAATCCTCGGGATCGGTGATCCGGCGGTGGTCCGGGGTGATGCTCGATGCTGAAGCGCTCCGATTGAGACGCCGCGGCGTACCCGTCGTGGCGTTCCAGCCGACGATCGACGATGTCGAGGTGATGGGTGTGCCGACGATGGACCCTGGCCGGCAAGGCGTGGTCGCCCGGCAGATCCACGAATCGACTCTGCGCCGGCTCAGCCGGATCGACACACGTTCGCGGTTGTCGATCCTGGAGCACGGCTGACGCGAACGTCGACGCTCATCGAGCGCGACGTCGAGCGAGCCGCGATTGGAACGCACGACGGACGATCGTTGATCGCTCGGCAGGTGTGTCTGACTCCTCGTCGATGGGAGCGACTCGTTCCCGGATCTCCTCGAGGCCGTCGGCGATCGATTGCCACAGCGCTGCGAGCGAACCGACCGCGGCGTCATCGCCACGGACCGGACCGTCGAGCGTCTCCGTGATCGAACGCACCAGGCGCACTGTCGTCGCATCGCGCAGAACGATGTGCGCGGCATCGTCTTCGACGCGAATCTCGATCTGGCGACCGGCGGTCTCTTCCGGCGTCACGTCGCTCGTGCCATCGAGACCGATCTCGTCGATCTTCGCCGCGAGCGTGTCGGCGTCGACCCCGAGTGACGACAACACCTTCGCGGCGAGACCGTCCTCAGAACGCGCCAACGCTTCGAGGAGGTGATGGCTGCCGACTGCAGCACCTCCGGCCAGTTGGCGGGCATTCGACAACGCCTCCTCGCCGCCGGCTGTTCGTTCGGGGCGGCCCTCCGTCTGCCCCGTGGTGCCGTGACGGGCCATGGTGAGCACCGTCGCTCTCACTCGCTTGAGGTTGGCACCGCGCCCCACCAAGATCTGTGTTGCGACACCTTCGCCTTCGCGTACGAGCCCCAGGAGGATGTGCTCGGTGCCGATGAAGTTGTTGCCGAACTCGAGCGCCTCGCGCAACGACAGCTCCAACACCTTCTTCGAACGAGGGGTGAACGGTATGTGCCCCGACGGTGCCACGTCGCCCTCGCCGATGATTCGCACGACGTCGTCGCGCACGACATCGAGGGTGATGCCGAGGCGAGCGAGGGATTGCGCCGCGATGCCCTCACGTTCACGGAGCAGTCCCAGAAGGATGTGCTCGGTGCCGATGTACGGGTGCGCCATCTGGCGTGCTTCTTCTTGGGCGAACACGACGGTCTGACGAGCGCGGTCGGTGAATCGTTCGAACATGGCCTCAGTATCGCGACCGTGTCAATCGGGTGTTTTTGATAGGGTGCCGCGCGACGAGAGAGGGGTCGGGCATGGCAACGGATTGGGAGGCGCGGCTGGCGCGATGGCAGACCGAGCTCGACCTGTTCGCCCAGCTGGAGGAGACGCCATGGGTCCCATTGGCCCAGGCTGAGGCGGACACCGGCGTCTCGCGGTCGGCGTTGCGGTCGTGGTACAGAAACGGTGAGATCCCGTCGCGACTCGTCGACGGGCCAAACGGGCCGCAGCGCCTGGTTCCGTTCGATGTCGTCGTCGAGCGGGCGTCGCGTTCACCTCGCATCCAACGCCGTGCCGAACGAGAGCTGAGCCTCGAGGCGCAGGTCGCCCTCCTCCGTCACCGCGTCGACCAACTCGAACTGCGACTCGCGGCCGCAGAACGGCCACCGGTTCGACGCCGTCGGGTCACGAAACCTCCGGGAGCGCCGGAGATCTCGTGACATGTCCAGCGCGCAGTGATGTATCCGCGCGGCTGGAGCGCTCCACGTTCCTAGCCTCATCGGCCATGACAACTCCTCCGTCCCCGACCGTCGCTCCAGCAGAAGGCAGGCTCGGGGTGCTGACCGTCGGCCTCGGTGCGGTGGCATCGACGTTGATCGCCGGCGTCGAGTTGGTCAAACGCGGCATGAGCGCGCCGGTCGGGTCGCTGACGCAGATGGGCACGATCCGACTCGGCAAGCGAACGGACAACCGGCGCCCGCTGATCAACGATTTCCTGCCGCTCGCTTCGCTCGACGACATCGTGTTCGGTGCGTGGGATCCGTTCCCCGACGACGCATACGTCGCTGCCACCCGCGCCGGTGTGCTCGAGGGCGGAAAGCACATCGAGGCGGTCAGCGACGCGCTGCGCGAAGTCCGCCCGATGCCCGCAGCGTTCGATCGCGAGTACGTGAAACGCATCGACGCCGACAACACGATGCACACCATCAACAAGCGGAGCATGCTCAACGCGATTCGCGAAGACATCAATCGGTTCCGAGAGGAGAAGGTGGTCGAGCGCGTCGTGATGATCTGGTGCGCAAGCACCGAGATCTTCATCGAGCCCGGGCCTGCGCACATGAACCTCGAAGCGTTCGAAGCGGCGATCGACGCGAACGATCCGACGATTGCGCCGTCGATGCTCTACGCGTACGCCGCGATCCTCGAAGGCGTCCCGTTCGCCAACGGTGCGCCGAACCTGACGGTCGACATCCCGGCGCTGCGCGATCTCGCGACAGCGCACAAGGTGCCGATCAGCGGCAAGGACTTCAAGACGGGGCAGACGTTGATCAAGACGGTGATCGGCCCGATGCTGAAGGCGAGGATGCTCGGGCTCGCCGGGTGGTACTCCACGAACATCCTCGGCAACCGCG
>DASWRR010000022.1:0-3333 GCA_036403055.1 Ilumatobacteraceae bacterium
ATCGCGACGCGCAGCCCGCTGCCGATCATCAACAGGAACCCGATGAGGATCGCGGTCGTGCCGAGCAAGCCGAGCTCTTCGCCGATCGCCGCGAAGATGAAGTCCGTCTTCGCGACCGGGATCTTGTTGGGGCTGCCGAGACCGAGACCCGTGCCGCCGGTTCCTCCGTTGGCGAACGCGAACATCGCCTGCACGATCTGGTAGCCCTTGCCCTCGTACTGCGGCCACGGGTTGCGCCAGATCGCGACACGCGTCTTGACGTGAGCGAACAACTTCCACGCGGCAAACGCCGCGCCGGAGAACAGCACGAGCCCGATCACGAGGTAGCTCGCTCGCTCCGTCGACACCCACATCATCACGACGAACAGCGTGAAGAAGAGCAGCGACGAGCCAAGGTCTTGCTCGGCGACCATGACGACGACCGCGAACCCCCACGCGAGCGCGATCGGCATCAAGTGGCGGAGCTCGGGAAGATGGAACGGCCCGACCCGCCAGCCACCTGCCGCGATGAGCTCGCGATGGTCGGCGAGGTAACCGGCGAAGAACAGCGCCAATGCAATCTTGGCGAACTCGCCTGGTTGGAAGTTGATCGGCCCGAGACTGACCCAGATGCGGGCCCCGCCCTTGGTGTTGCCGAGGCCGGGCACGAGTGGGAGCAGCAGCAAGGCCGCGCCGATCGCGAGGAAGCTCCATTGGTAGCGGGCGAGATCGGACGCGCGCTGGATCACCACCAGTGTTGCGACGTAGGCCACGATCGCGACGAACGTCCACGTCGTCTGCAGGCCCGCGGCGCGTTCACTGAGCCGGACGATGATCACGTACCCGATCCCGTGGAGCAACGCGGCCAGCGGCAGGATCGTCGCATCGGCGCCCTTCGCCAGCACGCGGTTGGCGACGTGAGCGATGACGAGCAGGCTCAGCACGGCGATCAGGAACGGAACGAGGATCGGCGGAATGACGGCGTTCTGGCCGAGCGACGCCAAGGTGTATGCGGCGCCGGTGATGGTCGCGGCCATCACGATCAGGCCGAGCTCCGTGCGACGCCGGGCAGCGGCGATCGGCGTCGCGCTCATGGCCCCGATGTGCTCGTACCGACGCCGGTGTTCTGAGCGGTGGGCGTCGAGGTCGTGGTCGTGGACGTGGTGCTGCTCGTCGCCGGCGATGTCGTCTCCGGGGCGGTCGCGGGATCCGCCACCGTGACCGTGGTCGGCGTCGGCTGGTCCTCGCCGCTGTTGTGCACGACGACCGCGATCAAGGTGACGACGATCGTCAGGATCGCGGCTGCGCCGATCAGCTTCAGCAAGCGGCGCGTCCCCCAGGCGCTGCCCGTGCGTTCGCCGTCGGGTGCAACGATGTGGCCGACCGAACCCGCAACGGCGCCCTCAGCCGTGATCGCCGCGATGCGCGCCGGCACGCTGTTGGCATCGGCGTCGATCATGGTGCCGGCCGTGTCCGAGCCAGGCCAGCCCGGTTCCGATTCGAGGTCACCGTCTGCATCCGTCGGCTCGACTCCCTGCAAGACATCGACGACCACCACCGTGACGTTGTCGTGACCGCCGTTCGTGTTCGCCTTCGCGACGAGTTGTTCTGCACACTCCTGCGGATCGCCAGCCGTCATCGCGATGGACGCGATGTCGTCGTCGTGGACCTCGTCGACGAGCCCGTCGCTGCACAGGATGAACCGGTCGCCGTGCACCATGGGAACCAGCCACGTGTCGACCCGAACGGTGGGCTCGATGCCGAGCGCTCGCGTCACGATGTTGCGTCGCGGATGGGTGCGTGCCTCGTCCTCCGAGATGTGGCCCGTGTTGACCAGCTCCTGCACGTAGCTGTGATCCACCGTGGCGCGGTGCAACTCGCCGTTGCGCAGCAAGTAGGTGCGCGAGTCGCCGACGTTGACCAACGCGAATCGGGCGACGTTCGACTCGTCGGCGCGCATCACGACGAGCGCGGTCAACGTCGTGCCCATGCCTTGTTGGTCGGCGATTGCGTGCGCGGCTTGATAGATCGATGCGTTCGCCTCGACCACCGACGCGACGACGACGCCGACGTTGCTCGCGCCGGTACCGAGCCGGTCGCGCAGGATTCGCGCGGCGATGTCGCTGGCGACTTCCCCTGCTTGATGACCGCCCATCCCGTCGGCGACGCCGAAGACCATCGGCTCGGCGACGAACGAGTCCTCGTTGCCCGTGCGCACGAGACCGACATCGCTCTTCGCGCCCCACCGCACCGCGGGCTGATCCGTGAACGCGACGTGATCGCTCACTACTCGGCCTCGAAGACGGTGTTGCCGATCTGCACTCGGTCGCCCTTGGTGATCCGTTCGGGTGCCGTCAGCCGCTTGCCGTTCAGATACGTGCCGTTGGTCGAACCGAGATCCTCGATCATCGCCGAACCCGCGTCGCGATAGACCCGAGCGTGCAGTTGCGAAACGAACGAATCGTCGCCCATCCCGATCGTCGCTGTCGACGCCCGCCCGATCGTGATCTCGTCGCCGAGCGCGAACGCCGCCCCGCGCGTTGCCTTCGGCTCGATGATGACGAATCGCCCGACGTTGCCGCGCTTGCCCTTCGGTGCGCGTGTCGCGCGTCGCCCGGTGGAAACCGGCGGCGCGACCGGTGACGGCGCGGCGACGGTCGGATCATTCGGCGCGATCATCTGCGGCTGCGACGTGCTGATCCCGTGCGTGCCGCGGACCTCGCTCCACACTGCCCACAGGACTCTCGCGAAGAAGATGTAGAGGAGTGCGAGAAGTACGTACTTGAGAATGCCGAGAAGCGGCTCGGTGGCGGCTGCGATCACGTCGCCTCGAAGCGCAGGTGCGTGCTCCCCACGCTCACGATGTCGCCATCGCTCAATGTTCGTTCACCGTCGATGCGGGTTCCGTTGATCTTCGTTCCGTTGGTCGATCCGAGGTCGACGATCACGAACGCGTTGCCGCGGTGATGCACCTCGGTGTGCTTGCGGCTGACGTTTGCGTCCGGCAAGGCGATCGTGCAATCGGGAAGGCGGCCGATCGTGACCAGTCGGTCGTTGAGTGCGACCCGCTCGCCCGACGGCAGCACGAGCGTCGCCGCGCCGCCGCCTGACCCGGCTTCACGCATCCGTGACGCAACGGTGAACCGACCGGGCCGCAAGCTGTTGTCGACGGTCATCGTGACGCGGACAGGGCCCATGAAGTTGAAACCTTCGGCCCGCGCGTATTCGCGTGCGGTTTCGCACAGCTCGTTGTTCAACGCATCGTCGATGTCGGCGAAGCCGGCATGGTCCTTCGCGCTGAGCTGAATGCTGAAGTCGTTGGGGACGATTCGCCGCCCTTTGACGTCGACGCTG
>DASWRR010000023.1:0-17832 GCA_036403055.1 Ilumatobacteraceae bacterium
GGGCGACACGGTCTCACGCCGGGCCGAGTCGCGAGAACAGAACCGTTCCGTTCTTCAGAACGGTGACCTTTCGGAGGTGTCGTCTCCGCATCCAAGATGGCCGCATGGCTATCTTCCGTCTCGGGCACGTCGAGGTCCGAACTCCCGATCTAGAGCTCTGTGCCGCGTACTACACCGAGGTGCTCGGGTTGCGAGAGGTGGCCCGCGACGAGAACCACGTCTACCTCAAAGGGTGGGACGAGCAGGATCACCACTCGCTCGTGCTCACGGGTGCCAACCGATACGGACTCGAGCACGTTGCGTTCAAGACCGAATCGATCGACGACTTGGAGGAGTACGAGACGAAGCTCGAGGCCTACGGCTGCACGGTCGAGCGCATCGGCGCCGGCGTCGAGCTCGGCCAGGGCGATGCCATCCGCTTCGATTCGCCAACCGGTCACACGATGGAGATCTACGCGAAGATGGACAAGGTCGGCAATGGACTGCCGCTGTTCAATCCGCCGCCGATGCCGATGGACCTCGTGGGGATCGCCCCTCCCCGTCTCGATCACTGCCTGCTGACGACCGAGAACGTCCCCGACGCAGCCCGCTTCATGGGCGAGGTGCTCGGGTTCCGGCTGACCGAACAGCTCGTCACCAACGAGGGCTATCAGCTGATCGTGTTCTTCGAGCGGTCACGCCAGCCGCACGACATCGCATTCACCCGCGGCGCAAACGGTGGCCTGCACCACTTCGCCTACTGGCTCGACAGCTGGGCCGAGGTCGGGCGAGCAGCCGACATCTTGCGGATGAACGGCATCGACATCGACATCGGCCCGACGCGTCACGGCATCACGCGCGGCCACACGATCTACTTCTTCGATCCCGTTGGCAACCGCAACGAGGTGTTCACCGGCGGCTACAAGACGGACACCGACTGGGAGACCATCACCTGGACCGAGGACCAACTCGGCAAGGCGCTCTTCTACTACGAGAACCGCGTCGTCGAATCGTTCGTGTCGATCTACACATGAGCGTCACCCGCGACGACGCGCCGCTGTACCTGGCGAACTACGCCAGACGCAAGGCCGAGCCGGTCGTTCCGCTCGAGAACGCGGACGAGCCGGCCTTCGTGCTGCGAGCGCGTGAGCGATCGATGTTGCGGGCCCTCGAGGAGCTCGACCGAGTCACTGCGCCGCCCGGCCGAACGGAGGAGTTCGCCCGCGAGACGGTCTCGCCGCGCGAGCAGTTCCCCGGCGAGTTCCGCAAGCGCGTCTCGACGTCGATCGACGTCCGTTTGATCCGCCACGGCCAGACGCAGGGATACGTGACCGACGGCGCGCTCACGCCACTCGGGCAATGGCAGGCCCACCGCAAGGGACAGGATCTGGCCAAAGGTCTGAAGGAAGGGATGACTGTCCGCCTCCCGCACGCGCCGACAGCGCGTGCAACCGAGACGGCTGTCGGCGTGCGCAGCGGCATCTTGCAAGCGCTGAGTCGATACGGCATCTCCGATGTCACCGTCGAGGATCCGTATCCGCACGACGCGTTCAAGAACTTTCAGGTGTGGGCAGGCGGCCGCGAGGTCGACGTCACTGCCGCGTTTCAGGAGTTCGCCCAGATCCACGAGAACTACCAGCGATTCGGCACCGGCGACCGACCCGGCTGGATCACCGAGATGAACCGGTTCTATCGAGTCCTGCAAGCCGGCGGTGACCCGATCACCGTGTGGCTGACACAGCCGCTGTTCTACTTCGAGCCGCCGATGATCGTCGTTCGCCGTCACTGGCGCGGCGTCACCGAGATCGTGGAGGAGAGCGGCCCCAACACGGTCGTCTACATGTGCGGTCACTCGGGTCCGATTCGCGCCGTTGCGGCGTCAGCCGTCGGTCATGATCCGGGTGAGCCGAACAACACCGAGGACGTTCGCATCAAGGTCTACGACGACCACGAGCACGCTGTGCTCACCTACCGCGGACGCGGTCTGGAACTGGAGATCCCGACGCTCGCGACACCTTCTTGGTACGCATGATGACCGAGCCGATCACCGGCGACGCGAAGGTCGACGGCGGCGGCTTTGCCGGGTACGGCGAACCTCCCGTCGTCACGGTGCTGACGGTCGACGGCGTCGAGTATGCGATCTGTGCAGATCCGACGATGGCGGCATTGAAGGCGATTCGCGAGATCGCCGAGCACGTGCGGCCGCGGCGCGGCTGCCAGGAGGGGATCTGCGGGAAGTGCGAGTCGAAGGTCGACGGTGTGGAGACCCGGTTGTGCATCACGCCGATCGGAACGCTCGCAGGCGCAGTCGTCGTGACGCCGCCGCCACGCAAGAGCATCTGGGGCTGAAAAACACAGAAGTCCGATCGCTCGGGCTGCGATCGGACTCCCAGTGAAGCTTTCGGATACGACCCTTCCGCTGGACGGGCTTGCGGGGTCGTCGCCATCTTGTGCGCGAATCGGGGTGCCACGCCATTGCACCTTGGTACTAGTACCTCTGTTAGTGCCCCGCTCAACGCAGTCAGCGTTCGGTGTGCCTTTGGTCAGGTCAGGACCTGTTCGCCCTCGCGCACCTCACTGAGCAGGGATGACGTGCACTTCTGGCGCCGGTCGGCCCGGTGACTCGACCGTGGACGTGGCCCATCCGAGGTAGATCAGGCCGCTGATGTGGGTTCCCGACTCGAACCCGCTCAGTTCGGCGACGACGTCGTTGGCGCCCTTCGGGCACGATCCCCAGTAGCTGGCCAATCCCTTTGCGGTCGCCGCCAGCAGCAGGATCTGGATCCCTGCTGCGACGGCGTCGCGGTTCTCGGCGGTGCGCAGCGGCGAATCCCCTGGTGCGGCTCCGACAACGAGCGTGATCGGCGTCCGCAGGTACTTCGTGCGCGTCTTGGCGACCTTCTCGGGCGGATCTCCGTGCGCCTGCATCGCATCGGCGATCGCGTTGCCAAGGCGGGCGCGGGCATCGTCCTCGGCGATGGCGAAGCGCCACGGCCACGTCCGTTTGTGGTTCGGCGCCCAGACCGCGAGCTCGCAGAGCTCGCAGATCACGTCTCGTGGAACTGGTCGTTGCTTGTCGACGAGCATGCTCGTGCGGCGGCGACGGACGAGGTCGGCGAGGTCGGACGATTGCACCCCGCCATCATCGCAGCAGTGATCGGTCGATCACCCTCGTCCTCGTTCCGATTGCCGGAACATCGGTCTTGAGAGATCGTTCCGCGCAGTGCGACAGTGCCGTTGCGCACGATTCACGAGGGGGGTAGGCCACATGTCGTTCGATGGTGAGGCATATGTAGACGAGATGCGCGCCGAGCTCGTCGCTTCGGGTCGCACGCTCGACAAGGCGCGCTGGGTCGAGCGTGTCGTGCAAGGTGAGGCGACGAAGGAAGATCTCGTTGGTTGGGCGCGCCAGCACTATCACGGCGTGACGTATCACACCCGCCGGTTCCTCTCGATCTGGCTCGGCCGGATTCCCTACGAGATGACCGAGAGCGTCATCGAGAACATCGGTGAGGAAGTGCTCGGAATTCAATCGAAGTCCGGTCATGGGCACCTCCACTGGTTGTTCGAGTTCACTCGAGCGCTCGGTGCGCCCGACGAGGTGATCACAGAAGCCTCGCCGAACGTCGAGGCGGTGCTCAGCGAGAGCTTTCTCTACAACCTGGCCCATCAGCGGCCGTGGTACGAGTTCCAGTTCGGCGCGAGCCTCGGCATCGAGAACCAGATCCCGCCCGCGTACATCCGCGCTGTCGAGGGCTTCAAGCACCACTACGGGCACCTCCTCGAGCCCGACGACTACGCGTTCCACACGATCCACATCATGGTCGACGAGGATCACGGTGGCCACGTAGGGGAGTTCGCCGAGCGCTACCTCGACAGTGAGGCCAAGCGCCGGTCGGCGCGCGCCGCGTACTTCGCCGGAGCGGAAGCGACCCGGCGTTGCTGGGATGCGTACGAAGGGGTGTCCTGGTAGCCGCGAGTCAGGCGGATTGGTGGACGGTCGCAAGGAAGTCGGCGACGACGTCGACCCATCGCTCCCACAGCTGCGGAGGGTAGTCGTGGCCCATGCCCTCGATGACCTCGAACCGTGCTCCGGATATGAGCTCCGCGGTGCGACGTCCGCCGCTGATGTCGATCAACGTGTCACGATCGCCGTGCATCACGAGTGACGGCACGCTGATGCGCCGCAAACCCTGGGCACGCGGCGGCGACGTGCCGACGGCTCGGAACTGTCGACCGGTCCCTGACGGATGGAAGCAACGGTCGAAGGCTCGCCCGGCATCGCGGCGCCATCTCGCCTCGTCCGCGAATCCAGGGCTGCCCCATACGTGCAGACCGGCGATGCTCGACGCGACGTAGGACTCGCGATCTGTTGCCGGCGGCGCAGTGAGCAAGGCGAAGGCCTCCGGCGTCGACTCGCCGAAACCGGGCTCGCCGGTTCGCGACATCACGGAGATCATCGACAACAGGCGCTGCTCGTGCTCGATCGCCAGGGTCTGCACGATCATCCCGCCCATCGACAGCCCCATCACGTGCGCTCGTTGCACGCCGATCGCATCGAGGACCGCGACGGCATCGGCGGCCATGTCGGTGAGGTGGTACACCGCGCCGTCCGCGCCGACCGGCGCACCGTCGAACTTCGACGAAAGACCGACGTCGCGGTTGTCGAACCGCACGACGCGCAGCCCGCGCTCGACGAACATCGCGCACCAGTCCTCGTGGTAGTTGATGCACTGACTTCCCAGACCGTTCACCATCAACAACGTCGGGTTCGCCGGATCACCGAACGACTCGTAGTAGATCTCGCACTTCCCGTTCATCGCGATCGCCATTCTCGCGACGGTATCCCACGGATCGCGACGGTCGGGAAGCGACGTGCGTCGGGCGCGTCAGTTGAGCGCGGTTTCGATTCGTTGGATGGAAGCGGCCGGTTCTGTCGGATCGAAGAACACCGTCGACAGGCCAACGGCTCGCGCCCCTTCCACGTTGATCCGTTGATCGTCGACGAACACGACGTCGATCGGGTCAGGGTTCCCGAACGCATCGAGAGCGAGCTCGAACGCGCGCGGGTCGGGCTTGAGGTATCCCGTGAGTGAGCCGTCCACGATGAAGTCGAACTGACCGATCACCGAGATTCCCTGCATCCACTCCGGTCCGTGGAACGCGTGCATGTCGTTGGTCAGCAGCCCGACGACACGGCCGGCGGCGCGGTAACGGGAGATGAGCTCAGCCATCTCCGGACGAACGAGGTAGTCGCCCGGAGGTTCGTAGAAGTGGCGCATCAGCCCACGGAGGTCGAGACCGTACGGCGCAGCACGAGCGGCCCAGTATTCGCGTTCGGTCATTTCGCCGCGTTGCCAGCGAACGTAGTCCGGGTCCGTGCTGGTATCGAACGGGCCGCGCCACGGCCACGGCCCCAACGTGTGCTCGGCCTTGCCGGCGAGCTCGAACGGCGTCAGCAGCACCGGTCCGCCGAAGTCGAGCAGAAGATGTTTGGGGCCCGCCTCGTGCACGCCACGAGTACAGCAGCACGATGTCCGCGCCCGCAACATCGACCCGTGCCCCGTGCCCGTGCCGTTCCGGCGTACGAGTGTTTCCCGCCCCCCGGGCGCGCGGCAAACACTCGTACGGAGTTGGATGGGGGATCAGGGTTTGGGGAAGGTGACCTCGACCGTGCGTTCGTCGGTGCCACGCACCACCGTGAGGGTGAGAGTTTCCGCGGCCGTGGCCAGCACGTCGTGCAAGGCCTCGACGGAGGTCAGGGGAGTGTCACCGGCGGCGACGAGGAGATCACCCTCGACGATTCCAGCGTTCGCCGCGGGGCCATCGGGCTCGACACCACGCACGAGAAGTCCGGCGCGCTCAGGCAGCCCGACAGAGGCACGCAACTTGGCGGCAACATCGGGCGGCGCAAGTGCGACTCCCAGCCGTGGCCGCGTGACCGACTTGCCGGCCGCGAGATCGTCGATCGTCGCGCGCAGCGCGTCGTCGATCGGCCGGGCCACGTAGAAGCCGCGACCCGTCCGGTGGGTGTTGATCCCGACGACTCTGCCATCGGCGTTCGCGATCGGGCCACCCGACGCGCCGCGCACGAGCGGCGCGGTGTGCTCGACGCCACCGTGGACCTGGCGGCCGCGGGGCCCGTGGAAGGCGACGTCCACCGACGACACCATCCCGAACGAGATCCGCACCTTGTGTCCACCGCTGCTGAGTGCGAACACGACATCACCCGGTTGCGTCGGCTGATCTGACCAACCGGCCGGTGCGACGGACCCTGTCTCGACGTCGAGCACGACGATGTCGCCGTCCTCGTCGGAACCGGCGATGGTGCCCTGTTCGGCGCGGCTGTCCGCGAAGGTCACCAGGGTGGTGCGATCGCGAAGGTTGTGGGCGTTGGTCAGCACCTTCCCGGCGGCGATGACGATGCCGGTACCTCGCCCGTCGCGGCCGATGGTGACCAGCGAATCGCCCAGTTGAGCGAGCACCTCACGAGCATTTGTGGAGAGCTCATCGATGAGTGGCATGGAGCGTGTCCTTTCGGTGTCACTTGCAGATCACTAGTAACTAGTGAACATGCAGTAACCTATCACCGTGTCGACAAACCTTGCACATGCCCTTTCCGTCACGGGCGATCGATGGACGTTGCGGATCGTCGAGCATCTGCTCGACGGGTCGAAGCGGTTCGGTGAGATCACATCGGCGCTCGACGGGATCGCGCCGAACGTGCTGACGTCTCGGCTTCGCCAACTCGAACGCGACGGGCTCGTCGTTGCCACGCCGTACAGCCGCCGGCCGGTCCGGCTGGCGTACTCGTTGACCGACGCCGGACGTGAGCTGGCCGACGCGATCGCCGTCCTGTCGGCGTGGGGTGCTCGCCAGACCGGCGACATCGACGGACCGGTGCACGGTGCGTGCGGGACGGCGCTCGAGGTGCGGCTCTACTGCCCGACGTGCGAGTGCGCAGCCGGCGAGGGCACGCCCGAGCTGACACATTGGGCGTAGGGCTAGACGACGCTCATGATGTAGGCGGTGTCCATGTACTCACGGATGTGGCAGACCTTGCCGTCTTTGATCTCGATGACCCACGCGTACCGGTTGTGGTAGTGGTTCCCGTTCGCCAGCTCGCCGATCCCCTCGGTTTCGGCGCCGACGACATCGCCGTCGGAGAACGTCCTCTTCACGTGGATCTTCGGATCACCTGGCTCGAACATTCCGCGCACCGGCGTCAGGAAGTCATCGATGACGGCGTCGCGGCCTTTGGTGAGGCCTGCGCCGGGAACCGCCGTCGACATCACCTCCCAGGATCCGTCGGCGTGGATCAACGTCCGCAACGCCTCGAGGTCGCCATCGCTCAACGTCGCGAAGAACTCGCGAACCAGTTCTTCGTTCGGTGTCATCGGCACATGCTCGCAGCCGTCGTCACGCCCCGAGCAGTTGGGCGCGGAGCTCACGCTTGACGAACTTGCCGTTCGCGTTTCGCGGCAGGTGATCGTCGACGAACCACACCGTCGACGGCACCTTGTACTTCGCGATTCGTTCGGAAAGGAAGTTGCACAGCTGCTCGCTCGTCAGCGTCGCACCGGGATGGAGCACGACAGCGGCGCCGACGCGTTCGCCGAGCCGATCGTCGGGAATCCCGAACACGGCGGCTTCCGCAACCGCATCGTGTTGGTAGATCGCCGCCTCGACTTCACTGCAGTACACGTTCTCGCCGCCTCGCAGCACCATGTCCTTGGCGCGGTCGACGATGAACACGAAACCGTCGTCGTCGATGCGGGCGATGTCGCCCGTGTTGAACCAGCCGTCGCGGATCGCGTCGGCCGTTGCCTCTGGCCGGTTCAGGTAGCCCTTGATGACCACTGCGCCGCGCACGCACAACTGGCCGACGACGTCCGGCCCGGGCGTGAGATCGTTGCCGTCGTCGTCGACGAGTTTGACATCGAGCGTCGGAACGATCGGGCCGGCCGAATCGGGCTTGGAGAGGTACAGGAGTGCCGCATTGGCGGTGACGATGCCGTGCGTTTCAGTGAGCCCGTAGCCAGTCCCCGGCGCGCCGTTCTTCAGCGCCTTGTCGATCTTGCCGACGAGGTCGGGCTGCACGGCCGCGCCACCACCCGTCATGCCCGCGAGGGAGCTCGTGTCGCGTGTCGACCAATCAGGATGGGACAGCAACTCGCGGCTCATCGTCGGAACGCCGGAGAAGTTGGTGACCCGCTCGCGTTCGATCAGCTCGAGCGCTCGTCCGGGATCCCAGCGCCGCATCAGCACGACCGTCGCACCGGCGAGGGTTGCCGGATGCATGATGCAGTTGCAGGCCGTGACATGGAACAGCGGCGTCGGCGCCATGAGCACGAGCTGTGTCGGCGCCGCCGCGCCAGCCTGCGCCGGAGAAGTGCCGTTGGTTGCGGCAACCTTCGCCGCGACCATCGTCATCGCAGTCGTCATGTACGCGATGTTGAAGATGTTGTGGATCGAGCCGCGGTGGGTCAGCTGCGCTCCTTTCGGGAAGCCCGTCGTTCCCGAGGTGTAGAAGATGCACGCATCGTCGTCCGGATCGATGTCGGCATCCGGAAGTGAATCCGGCGCTGTGTCCACGGCGGCCACATCGTCCCATCGAGTCGAATCATCCGGGAGCTCGCGGTCGGATCGTACGGCGATGAGATGAAGCGGAGCGACCGACCGCAAACCGTCGAGAACGGGCAGCACTCGCTCGAGTCGCTCGTCGTCCGCGATCAGCACCTTCGGTCTCGAGTCGGATAGACCGAACTCCATCTCTGTGCTCGTCCACCACGCGTTCATGCCGACGACCGCGGCACCGATCGACACGGTCGCCCAATAGGCAACGATCCATTCGGGATAGTTGCGCATCGCGATCGCCACGCGGTCGCCGCTGCCGACCCCGCACGAGCGGCGTAGGTAGTGGGCGAGCGCACGGACCTGTGCGTGGACCTCGGCATAGGTGAGGCACTCGTCCTCGTAGACGATGTACGTCTTGTCCGCGTGGACGGCGGAGAGCTCCCACAGCATTCGAAGGGTCGGTGGCGCAGCGGCGAAGACCCGCATCGGTGCGCCGCGCACGGTGATCTCGGTGGTGGCGAACGCGCCGTTGTCGAGCTCGTTGCGGGTGGCGCGATATAGGTCGATCACAACGCGATCATGACCCGAACGTGAGACGTGACGCGAACGGGCCCGGTCCGCGTGCGCAGACCGGGCCCGTTTCGGCAGAACTGTCGAAGGGTCAGCTCACGTACGTGCCGTCAGGACGGCGCACATCGTCTGGCCGCTTCGGGTCGTACAGGTACCCGAGGATGGCTCCCCAGATCAGGTGCCAGATGAGGATTGCGAGTGGCAGCTTCCAGTGATCGTGGTTGTTGCCGAACGCGTTGTCGCCAAAGCTGAACACGCCGAAACCGGCTCGTGGTGCGTACACGTACGGGAACAGGAAGCCGGTGCTGATGATCGTCTGGACGATCGCGAACAGGATCCCTTTTTGCATGCTCTTCATCTTGGGGAAGAACGTCGGGATCTTGTTGTAGACGACGAGACCGAACCACAGACCGAAAACGATCCCGTTGACGAAGTGGATCGACTGCCCGACGGCAAAGCTTGCGGCGTTGCCGAAGTTGTGCAGGTCGGGCGCGACGGAACCGGGGGCGAACAACAGCCCGTTGTAGTTCGGGAACGGGAGCGACGGCAGGCCGATCCCGACTGCGTAGTAACCCCAGATGGTCGCGATCTGCGTCGCCACGAACGCGGCGAACGCGGCGCCGGCGACCGGATGTCGATACACCCAGACGCGGTAGCGGTCATCCGGCTCGATGACCCTTTCGAACTCCTCCATATGAAACCCCCCGTTTCAAGTGCATGACCATTCGTCGTGCCGAAAAATGGTATGCCTCATGTGCCCTTGTGAACGCGGATGGTCGTTGCGACGTCAATCGTTGTGATGCAAAACGGCGTTGAGGCCGTCCCAGGCAACCGACCGCGGGATCGCCTCGACCGCCCCGCTCTGGCTGTTCCGGCGGTACAGCAACCCGCCGGCGCCGCTGAGCTCGCGAGCCTTGACGACCTCGCCAGTGGGCATCTTCACCAGCGTGCCGGCAGTGACGTAGAGGCCGGCCTCGACGACGCACTCGTCGCCGAGACTGATGCCGATCCCGGCTTCGGCCCCGAGCAGGCACCGCTCGCCAATGGTGATCTGATCCTTGCCGCCGCCCGAGAGCGTGCCCATGATCGACGCGCCACCACCGATGTCGCTTCCATCGCCGACGACGACGCCGGCCGAGATACGACCCTCGACCATCGACCGGCCGAGCGTGCCGGCGTTGTAGTTGACGAAACCCTCGTGCATCACCGTTGTGCCGCTGGCAAGGTGAGCACCCAAGCGAACGCGATCCGCGTCGGCGATGCGCACACCGGACGGGACCACGTAGTCCGTCATGCGCGGGAACTTGTCGAGACCGTGAACGGTCAAGATGCCGCCGGACCGTCGCACTCGCCACCGAACCTCGTCGGTGCGCTCCACGGGAACGGGGCCGAGGTTCGTCCATGCGACGTTCGTCAGCACTGCGAACGCGTTGTCGAGATTGATGGTGCGCGGTTGGCACAGGCGGTTCGACAGCAGGTGCAGTCGGAGGTACAGATCGGCGGGGCCAGATGGAGGGCCGTCGAGGTCGACCTCCACCTCGATCGTTCGGACGTCGACGCCACGAACGTCGTCGTGCCGTTCGGCCTCGCTGCGGTTGTGGTCGTCGCCGATCGGCGGCATCTCGCCGCGTCCGAGATCGGGAAACCACGCGTCCAAGATCTCGCCGTCCGATGTCATGGTCGCGAGTCCTCGTCCCCAAGCACGACGGGCGTCGTCGGTGTCGCGGTTCACGTCCGTCATCACATCACCTCAGGTCGCAGCGTCGGGAAGAGGATCACTTCCTTGATCGAGGTGACACCGGCAATCAACATCGCAACACGATCCATCCCGATCCCAAGGCCGCCTGTTGGTGGCATGCCGTACTCCAGCGCTCGCAGGTAGTCCTCGTCGACCGTGCCGGCTTCGGCGTTGCCGGCTTCGCGAGCGGTGCGTTCATCCTCGAACCTGGCTCGCTGCTCGACGGGATCGTTGAGCTCGCTGTAACCGTTGGCGAGCTCGCGACCGGCGACGAACAGCTCGAACCGCTCGGTGAGGAACGGATCGTTGCGGTCGGTGCGCGCCAGCGGCGAGATCTCGACAGGGTGGCCCGTGACGAAGGTCGGATGCATCAATGCTGACTCCGCGGTCGCTTCGAACAGCTCCTCGATGATCTTGCCGCTGCCCCACGCCGGGTTCGTCGACACACCGTGCTCTTGCGCGATCGCGCGCAGTGCGTCGACGCGCATCGAGGGGTGGACCTCGGTCCCGATCGCGTCGCTCGTGAGATCGATCATCCTGGCGCGGCGCCACGGCGTCGCGAGGTCGATCTGCTCCTCGCCGATCGTCACGATCGAGGATCCCGTGGCGTCGATCGCGGCCTGGGTGATCAGTCGTTCGGTGATGTCGATCATCTCGGAGTAGTCGGCGAACGCCTGATACAGCTCCATCATCGTGAACTCCGGGTTGTGGCGAGTCGAGATGCCTTCGTTGCGGAAGATTCGGCCGATCTCGAACACGCGGTCCATGCCGCCGACGATCAGCCGCTTGAGGTGCAGTTCCAGCGCGATGCGGAGGTACAGCTGCATGTCGAGCGTGTTGTGGTGCGTGACGAAGGGTCGCGCGTGAGCGCCGCCGGCTTCGAGGTGCAGGACCGGTGTCTCGACCTCGATGAACCCCTCGGAGTGCAGCGTTCTGCGAAAGCTGGCGATGATCTCGTGGCGAACGCGAAAGACGCGACGCGCTTCCTCATTGACGATCAGGTCGGCATACCGCTGACGGAATCGCGTGTCGGTATCAGTCAGGCCATGCCACTTGTCGGGCATCGGCCTGACAGCCTTCGCCAGCAGCTCGACGCGGTCGACCTTCACGCTCAGCTCGCCCTTGCGCGTCGTCATGACGGTGCCCTCGGCGCCCAACCAGTCGCCGAGATCGAGGTCACCGAACGCCTCGAAATTGGCGTCGCCGATCACCGACTTCGACACGAACAGCTGGATCTCGGTGCCGCGGTCGACCAACGTCGCGAAGATCAGCTTGCCCTGCTGTCGCCGCAACATCATGCGCCCGGCGACGGTCACGCGCTGATCCGTCTCGGTCCCCGGCTCGAGGTCACCGAACTGCGTCCGAACCTGATCGACCGAGTGCGTCCGGTCGAATCGGTAGGGATACGGATTCGTGCCGGCGTCGCGCAGCGCTGCGACCTTCTCGAGTCGCTTGGCCTTCTCTGCCGCCAGCCCGCTTCCGGTGATCTCGGGCTCGACGTCGGGCTCTTCGTGACTCACAAGGGCATGACGGTATCGCTTCGGCAGCCGGTGACCGCGACCCGTTTCGCGGCACGCTGCTAGCTTCATGCACCAATGCTTCGGATCCCCTCCAAACGAACCGTTGCCGCGGTCATCGTGGCGTCGGCGTTGTGGTCAGCGATCCCGGGATCAGCAGCGGCACCGTCGGACGCGATCAGTGGACCGGCAACCGCTGTCGCGCCTGCGGTCAACATCACGGTTCCTGGCGATCTCGTGTCGATCTACAACTTCGGTCCGTTGCAGCCGGCGGTCGTCAACGCAGCCGTCGGTTCGGCGGTTGCCGCGGGCGGTTGGGGCATCGTCGGTCGCGGTTTCGGCGTCGGGTTGGTGATGGTGACTCGCGGCGCGACGCCAATTCATGCAGCGCCCGGGCCGCTCGGAGCGTGGTACTTCCCGACGTCGATCACGGCGCTGCCGCTCGAATCGATGGCTGCCATCATGGGTCGCGGGGTGTCCGCAATCGTCAGCACGGGCCAGGTCGTGATGAGCGAGACGTCGGCGAGCATCAGCGGTGCGCAAGCCGGCGACGTCGTTCACCTCGTCTCCGCAGATGGATCCGTCAAGCAGTTCACGATCGGACGGATCGCGCCCGATGCCGAGGTCGGTGGCACCGAGATCGTGATGTCCACCGCGCAGGCCGATGCCCTCGGCGCTGTGCTCGGAACCAGCGTCATCATCTACGGGCAGTTCAACCGCGACACCCTCGAGGCCGCGATGTCGGCGCGGGGTCTGACATCTGACCCGAACATTCGCGTCAGGCGATCATGGGATCCGTTCGATCCCGACAGCACGATCGGTGTCGGCAAGACGAAGAAGTTGCTCGGCGAACTTGCGTACAGCGTCACGTCGAGCGGCGGTGTGCTCGTCGACGACGCATGGCGATCGGCGTACATCCCGGCGCGCGAGCCATACCCGACGGGCATCAACGCATCGTGCAACCGGGCGATCCGGGCGGACCTCACGGCTGCGTTGCAGGCAGTCGTCGACGCCGGCCTCGCCGGGTCGATCGACGTCGCCAACGCCAACACGTTCGGCGGTTGCTTCGGGCCGCGCTTCAGCAGGATCGTCGGTACGCAGCTCGGAACGTTGTCTCGTCACACGTGGGGGCAGGCGCTCGACACCAACACGGTCGCGAACTGCCAGGGGTGCGTTCCGCAGATGGACTGTCGCGTGGTGCGGATCTTCCGTGCTCACAACTTCGCGTGGGGCGGCAACTTCTTGAAACCGGACGGGATGCACTTCGAATGGGTTGGGGAGCCGCGCAACACGTTCGCCTATCCGTCGCGGTACTGCCCGAACGTCCCGGGCGGTGCGCTGCAGACAGCGTCTGTCCAACGCGACAGCCGCGCGACCATGTTCATCGACGATGGTTCGGCGCTGGGCGGCGAGTGACCGCCGCTAGCCTTCCGTCCCGGTGACAACTCGATTCGTGATCATCGGCGGCGGGCCGGCGGGCAACACCGCTGCGACATACGCCGCTCGCCTCGGGGCACAGGTGACGATGATCGAGCGCGATGTGGTCGGCGGCGCGGCGCATCTGTGGGACTGCATCCCTTCGAAGACGATGATCGCGACCGGCGGGGCGATGAGCTTCTCCCGCAGGATTCACGGGATGGGCCTCGAGCACCAAGACGCCGAGGTCGACATCGAGGCACTGACGGACCGCATTGAAGGCATCAAGTCGCGCCTGCAACAGGGAACGACGCGACTGCTCGAGAGCCAAGGGGTGCACCTCGTCCACGGCGCCGCGCGACTGCTCGACGATCACGAGGTCGAAGTGACGACCGCGGAAGGCAAGTGCACCCTGTCAGCGGATGCCGTGCTGCTCGCCACGGGGTCGCGACCGCGCATTCCCGATTGGTGCACGACCGACGGTGAGCGCATCTTGACAACGCGAGAGTGCTATCCGCCGTCGATCTTCCCGGAGAACATCACCGTCATCGGTTCCGGCGTGACGGGTGTCGAGTTCGTCCACATGTTCAGCAGCTTCGGTGCGAAGGTGACGCTCGTCGTCAGCCGTCAGCAAGTGCTGCCACAGAAGGACCCGGAAGTCGCGGCGGTGCTCGAAGCCGACTTCCTCCAGCGAGGTGTTCATCTGCTCAAAGGTGCACGCGCCACCTCGATCGAACGAACCGGTGACGAGGTCGTCGTGCGGTGCGACGACGGCAGGGTCGTGCGCAGCTCACACGCGGTGCTCGCAATCGGGTCGATCCCGAACAGCGACGGCCTTGGGCTCGAGGCAGCCGGCGTCGAAACCGACTCCGGCGGATTCGTCACCATCAACCGTCATTGCCAGAGCAACATCGCGCACATCTACGCGGCCGGCGATGTCAGCGGCAAGCTTCCTCTCAGCAGCGTTGCCGCGATGCAGGGCCGCAAGGTTGCCGAACACGTGATGGGGCTGCAGAAGGTGGCCCATCGCCACCTCGACTACGACAAGGCGGCGAGCGCGATCTTCACAGAGCCCGAGATCGCCGATGTCGGTCTCGCCGAAGCCGACGCGTTCGCGGTCGGTCGCAAGATTCGAGTGACGAAGGTCCCGTTCAGTGCGACACCCAAGGCGCTCATCAACAACGACTTCCGGGGCTTCGTCAAGATCATCAGCGACCCGGCGACCGGTGTGGTGCTCGGCGGATCGATCGTCGGTCGTCATGCCGCCGAACTGATCAGTGTGATCGCGCTTGCCGTGACAGCGAACCTCAAGGTGACCGACATCGTCGAAAGCCTGCTCGTGCACCCTGCGCTCGCGGAGGCGCTCGCGGAAGCTGCCGAGTAGGTGTTTCCCGCCGGCAACGAAGTTGCCCAGCCTGCTGTGCCCGCCGGGCTCATCCTCGCCCCGATCGTTCGGCGCGTCGGCGGCTTGATCATCGATCAGGTGCTCGTCGCGCTGCCAGTCGTGCTCGTCGTGGTCGCGCTCGGGTTCACGCCGAACGACACCGTCACCTCGAAGTCGTTGCTGATGTTCAACATCGGCCTCACGTCGGTCGGCTTCGTCTACGAAACGACGATGATCGCCCTGCTCGGGCGAACCGTTGGCAAGATCGCGCTCGGGACGCGCGTCGTGCGCCTCGTCGACGGAGGTCGTCCCGACTGGTACGAAGCAGGGATGCGTGCGCTCGTGCCACTGTCCCTCGGCGCGATTCCGCGTGTCGGTGTGGTGCTCGGAGTGCTCGTGTACTCGTTGGCGATGTGGAACCCGTTGCGCCAGGGGCTGCACGACAAGGCGGCCGGCACGCTCGTGGTTCGCAACGCTGCGCCGCTCTGACCCGTCGGGGGATCAGCCGATGATGACGACGACGTCGCCGGCGCCGACGGTGTCGCCGGCTTTCACCTTGATCTCCTTGACTGTCCCTGCCTTGTCGGCGGCGATCTGATTCTCCATCTTCATCGCCTCGAGAACGACCACTGCTTGGCCGACCTCGACCGCTTGGCCGACCTCGACCAGCACCTTGACGATCGTGCCCTGCATGGGCACCTCGACACTGCCCGACCCGACCGCCGCGGCGCCGCTGCCGCTCGACGAGCGCTGCGCTTTCTTCGGAGCCTTGGCAGCACCGCCTGCGACCGCGAGGGGAGCGTCCGGCACCCACATCTTCACCTCGAAACGCTTGCCGTTGACCTCGACCGTCGTGCTGCGCTCGACGAGCGCCACGGCTGAGTCGTCGGTCGCTGCGGGCGCTGCGGGTGCGCCAATCCCCGACAGATCGAGCTTCTCCTCGACCCACTTCGTCGAGTGCTGCATCGCCTGGAAGTCCGGATGTCGCAGGATCGCGAGGTCGGCAGGGATCGTGGTCGCCACGCCCTCCACGACGAGCTCTTCCAGCGCGTTGATCGTGCGCGCAATCGCTGTCGGCCGGTCCTTGCCCCAGACGATCAGCTTGCCGATCAGGTTGTCGTAGTACTGGCTGATGGTGTCGCCGGTCTGGTAGCCCGCGTCGAACCGGAGGCCGAAGCCGTTCGGTGCGACGAGCTTCGAGATCGTCCCGGGAGACGGGAGGAACTTGCCGCCGGCCGGATTCTCCGCGTTGATGCGCACCTCGATCCCGTGACCGCGCACGCACGCCGAAACCTGCTCCTGCGTCATCGGGAGGGGCTCGCCGCTGGCGACGCGAATCTGCCACTCGACGAGATCGATGCCGGTGATCGACTCCGTCACCGGGTGCTCGACCTGCAGTCGCGTGTTCATCTCGAGGAAGAAGAACTCCTCGTCCTGATAGATGAATTCGACAGTGCCGGCGTTGTAGTAGCCAACAGCCTTCGCTGCCTTGATCGCGGCCTCGCCCATCGCCTGCTCGATGCCAGGTGCAAGACCGTGCGCCGGTGCCTCTTCGATCAGCTTCTGATGGCGGCGTTGCGCTGAGCAGTCCCTGGTGCTGATCCAGACGACATCGCCGTGCTGGTCGCCGACGATCTGCACTTCGACGTGCCGCGGCCAGGTGAGGTAGCGCTCGATGTAGATCTCGTCGCGACCGAAGAACGCCTTCGACTCGCGCTTCGCGCTGTCCATCGCGCCCTGCACGTCGTCGGCACCGAGCACGACCTTCATGCCGCGCCCGCCGCCGCCGTACGCCGCTTTGATGACGAGTGGGTAGCCGTGCTCTGCGCCGAACGCGAGGATCTCGTCGGCAGATGTGGCGAACTCCGTCGTACCGGGGACGATCGGCGCGCCGCCGCGTTGCGCTGCCTTTCGCGAGCTGACCTTGTCGCCCATCTCGTCGATGGCCGCCGGCGGGGGACCGATGAACGCGACACCCTTCGCCGTGATGGCCCTTGCGAAATCGGCGTTCTCGCTGAAGAACCCGTAGCCGGGATGCACGCCGTCGGCGCCGCTGTCGACAATCGCCTTGAGGATCGCTTCGGTGTTGAGGTAGCTCTCGGCGGCGGTCTGCCCGCCGAGCGCATACGACTCGTCCGCGAGACGCACATGCAATGCATCGCGGTCGAGATCGCTGTACACCGCGACCGTCTTGATCCCGAGGTCGCGCGCCGCGCGAATGACGCGCACGGCGATCTCGCCGCGGTTCGCAATCAGGATCTTGGTGAGCACGAGTGCCAATCTTGGTGCGATGACGACCCCGAGCGCCACCTGGCACATCACGACGGTCGAGGCGACCGGCAGCACGAACGCAGATCTGTTGGCCGCCGCGGCCGCGGGCGCGCCTGATCGCAGCGTCTTGATGGCTCGTCATCAAACGGCAGGACGTGGACGCCTCGACCGACGATGGGACGCGCTGGCGGGCGCCAACCTGCTCGTGTCCATCCTGTTTCGCGATGTGCCGGCGCATCCACATCAGCTCACCCAGCGCGTCGGTCTGGCAGCAACGATCGCGTGCAACCGCATTGCTGGTGTCTCGCCGGTGTTGAAGTGGCCGAACGACCTCCTGCTCGATGGCCGCAAGCTGGCCGGCGTGCTCGCCCAGTCGGGCG
>DASWRR010000024.1:0-11052 GCA_036403055.1 Ilumatobacteraceae bacterium
GGGCAACTTGACCTCGGTCAACTTGGCGTTCGGTGGCATCCAGTGCGGCTGCCAGAACTGCAGCAGCAACGGCTTCTGGTCGGTCTCCGCTTGCTGGATCGCGGTCATCAATGCGGCTTCGGAGCCGGCGACGACGAACTTCAACGGAAGGTTGAGGTTCTTGATGATCTGCTCGTCGTAGGTGACGTAGCTGGGGTCACCCATCAGGAACTGGCCGAGGTCGCCGGACTCTGCGGTCGAGAACAACTTGGCCAGCTTGGGGTCCTTGAACCCCTCCCACGTCTTCAACTCCGGGTGGGCGTCGACGACGAACGTCGGTACGTACCAACCGATCTTGGCCTTCGGTCCGAGCTCGCCGATGTCGACGACCGTCTTCTTCTCGTCGATGTACGTCTTGCGATCGGCCGCGTGACCCGATGGCCAGATCTCCAGGTTCGCATCGAGATCGCCGGCGTCGAGGCCGACCCACGAGGCGTTCTCGTCGAGCGCAACGAGCTCGGTCGGTGTGCCGAGCTTGGACTCGAGCACCACCTTGGCGATGTTTGCGTTGACCGCCGAGCCGTCCCACGGATTGACGGCGAGCTTGATCGCTGCACCCGCAGCACCCGTCGGCGTCGAGCCACCCGCCGCCGCCGGGTTCGTGCCAACCGCACCGGTGGCCGCGGTGCCGGTCGGGGCGCCAGTGGTCGCACCGCTGGACTTGCTGTCACTGCCGCAGGACGCGGCGACGAACGCGAGCGCCACGGCAACGGCCGCGTAACGGGCGGATGATCGAATCCTTGTTCTCATGTTCTCCCCTTTGGGCCCCGATGCGGGGCGAGTTCACGATGTGCGATTTTCCGGAGCTGACCGGTTTCCCCATGCTTGCGTGAGCCGATCGAGGATCATCGCCAACAGCACAATACTCACCCCGGCTGCCACGCCATCACCCATCTTCAGGTTCGGTTTGGTGAATCCGCCGAGCGCTTCGAGGCCGAGCGCACCGCCGCCGATCAGGCCGGCGATGATGACCGTCGCCAACACCATCAGGATGACTTGGTTGATGCCGAGCATGATCGATTTGAACGCGAGTGGCAGCTGCACCTTGATCAACTCCTGCCGGGGAGTCGCCCCGAACGAGATCGCGGCCTCGCGCGGCGCGATCGGAACCTCTTTGAGACCAAGGCTGACGAGGCGGATGCCGGGCGGCAGCGCGTACACGACGGCGGCGATGACGCCGGGCGTGCGGCTGACGTTGAACAGGAACACCACCGGGACGAGGTACACGAACTGCGGGAGCACTTGGGCGGTGTCGAGCAAGGGGCGCAGCGCCGACTCCAGCCAACGCGAGCGACCCGACCAGATGCCGATCGGGATCGCAAGACACAGGCTGATGGTCACGGCGACCAAGACCTGACTCAAGGTGTCCATCGCCAGATCCCAGTTGTGCATTGCCGCGATCCCGACGAGCGCCAGAGCGCAGAGCAGCGCGAGTCGCCATCCTTTGCTCAGGTAACCGATCACGGCGAAGAACCCGACGACCAACCACCACGCCGCTGACTGCAGCACGTCGCGGATCGGGTCGAGGATGTCGCGGACCAAGAAGTCGCTGATCGATCCCGTGCCGCCGATCACCGGCACGCCGCGGCGGAAGTGCTCGTTGGTCCAGTTGATCGCCGACTTGGCCCACGATCCGATCCCGATGCGCCAGGAGGGGAACTCCTGCACACCGAGCACCGTCGCCGCAACGGCCGCGACCACCACCACGCCGACGCCCAACGCCCACAAACGCCGCCGATCGGCGACCCACACGGTGACCGCGCGGCCGTGGTTGACGGCGCGCTCGCCGGTGGTGATCCGGTCGAGGGCTATCGCGGCGAACACGATGCAGAAGCCGGCCGAGAACGCCAGCTTGGCATCGAGGTGTTGCAGGCCGAGGAGGACTTGATTCGCCACGTCGCCGGTTCCGACCTGCGAGGCGATCACGGCGAGACCGAACGCCATCATGATGACCTGGTTGAGGCCGAGGAGCACGGTCTTGCGGGCCAGCGGCAATTGCACCTTGCCGAGCAGCTGGACGCGGGTCGAGCCGAACGACCGGCCGACCTCGGTCGACACGACGGGTACCTCGCGCAGACCGAGGCTCGTCAACCGGACGGCAGGCGGGATGGAGTAGATGAGGATCGCCACGACTGCTGCCGGGACGCCGATCCCGAAGAACGCGACGCACGGGATCAGGTAGACGTACGCCGGCATGACCTGCGCGGTGTCGAGCACCGGGCGGAGTCGTCGTTCGACGTTCTCCGACAGGCCCGACCACACACCGAGCGGCACGCCGATCAGCATCGCCAGCGCGACCGCGACGATCATGATCGCCAACGTGATCACGGTCAGGTCGAAGAAGCCGCAGAGGCCGATCGCGAACATGGCAGCACCGGCAACGACGGCGGTTCGCCATCCGGCGCGCAGGTACCCGATCACGAACGCCGCAGCCGTGAGCCCAGTCCAGTGCATCACGCGGAGCAACGACAGCGTGCGCTTGACGCACCAGTTGATGCCCGTTCCGAACGACTTGATCGCGTCCAGCACCACGTTGCGGCCGGTGTTCTGGGTGATCCAGTGATACGCACTCTGGGCGCGACGTTGCACATGCAGGTCGAGCCACGCGGGCACCTCCTGATGGCGTGTCACCTTGTACAGCGCAACCGCCAGGATGAGCGCGACGACCGCGCTGCCCACGACCGTCGTCCGGCGCGAGATCGCCGGCGCCGTGTGCACGACCGGAACGACCGCCTCGGTCATTCGTCCGCGCCCGCGATCAGCGACAGGACGTGGACACGGTCGACGCATCCGACTTGCTTCCCACCGACATCCACGACTTGCACCGGGAGTTCGGAATGAGCGACGAGCTTGACGATGTCGCGCACCTTCGTACCCAGCGCGACCGATCCGCAGAAGCTGTCGCCGTTGACGTCGCGCATCACGTGTTCGACCGGCACGACGAACGACCGCGGCACGTCGCGCACGAAGTTTTCGACGTATTCGTCGGCAGGTTCGACAACGACGTTCTCGGGTGTACCCACTTGCACGAAGCGGCCGTCCCGCATGATCGCGATGCGGTCGCCGAGGCGTAGCGCTTCGGACAGATCGTGCGTGATGAACACCATCGTCTTGTTGACCTCACGACGAAGGCGGACCACCTCGTCCTGCATGTCGCGACGGATCAACGGGTCGAGAGCGGAGAACGGTTCGTCGAACAACAAGATGTCCGGATCCGTGGCCAACGCGCGCGCCAGACCGACGCGCTGCTGCTGACCGCCGCTGAGCTGATGCGGGCGGTAACCGCCCATCTCCGAGAGCCCGACCAGTTCGAGCGTCTCGTTGGCCTTACGACGACGCTCCGTCCGGTCGACACCGCGCACCTCGAGACCGAACGCGACGTTGTCGGTGAGCGTGCGATGCGGCAGCAGACCGAAGTGTTGAAAGACCATCGAGACCTTGTTGCGGCGAACGTCGAGCAACGTCTCCTTGTCCGCGCCGGTGACGTCGACGTCACCGATTCGAACGCTGCCGACAGTGGGCTCGATGAGGCGCGTCAGGCATCGGATCAACGTCGATTTTCCGCTGCCCGACAGGCCCATGACGACGAACACCTCGCCTGGCTCGACGTCCATGTCGATGTCGCGCATCGCGACGACGTTCCCGGTTTGGGCTTGCAGCGCGCGGCGCGGTAGGTCGGCGAGATCGGAGCCGACGATTCGTTCAGGCTTTGGCCCGTAGACCTTCCAGAGACCGCGGACAGAGATCGCCGAACTGGTTTCCCCCACGGCGCCGATGCTAGTCATACCGTTGCTCCCACGAGACAGGGAGAGCGGAAGGCGCCGGACCGTGACGGAACAACCAACTTCAGCCCGCGCTGTCGTCATCGGAGGCGGCATCGTGGGCTGCTCGACGGCGTACCACCTGGCCAAGTTGGGGTGGACGGACACCGTCCTGATCGAGCGCCACAAGCTCACCTCTGGGTCCACGTTCCACGCCGCGGGGCTCGTCGGGCAACTCCGCACGAGCGCGAACATCACCCAGTTGCTCGGGTACTCGGTGGACCTCTACAAGCGTCTGGAGGAAGAGACCGGCCAGGCCACAGGATGGAAGATGAACGGCGGTCTGCGGCTCGCGTGCAACGACGAACGGTGGAACGAGGTCAAGCGACAGGCGACGACAGCAAAGTCGTTCGGCCTCGAGATGCACCTCTTGTCGCCGCGTGAAGCGCAGGAGATGTGGCCGCTGATGACCGTTGACGACGTCGTTGGCGCGGCGTTCCTGCCGACCGACGGCCAGGCGAATCCGACGGACATCACGATGGCGTTGGCCCGCGGCGCCCGCCAGGCCGGCGCGACGATCTGCGAGGACACCGAGGTCCTCGGGATCGACGTCGTCGACGGCATCATCCAGGCGGTCGTGACGACAAACGGACGCATCGAGTGCAGCGTCGTGGTCTGTTGCGCCGGTCAGTGGACGCGGTCGCTCGCAGCGACGGTCGGCGTCAACGTGCCGCTCGTATCGGTGCAGCATCAATACCTCATCACCACGCCCTTCGATCCGCCGGTGCCTCGCGACCTGCCGACGCTGCGCGATCCGGACCGGTTGACCTATTACAAGGAAGAGGTCGGCGGCCTCGTGATGGGCGGGTACGAACCGAACCCGATTCCGTGGGCGGCGAACGGGATCCCACACGACTTCAACTTCAAGCTGCTCGACGCCGATTTCGACCACTTCGCGCCGACGATGGAACTGGCGATGGGCCGCGTGCCTGCGTTGCAGACGGCTGGCATCAACGAGTTGATCAACGGGCCCGAGAGCTTCACGCCGGACGGCAACTTCATCCTCGGTGAGGCACCGGAGTTGAAGAACTTCTTCGTCGGCGCGGGTTTCAATGCGTTCGGGATCGCCGCCGGTGGCGGCGCGGGCATGGCGTTGGCCGAATGGGTGGACCGCGGTGTCGCGCCGTACGACCTGTGGGTCGTCGACATCCGTCGATTCGGCAAGCCGCACCAGGACACCGAGTGGGTACGCACGCGAACGCTGGAGGCCTACGGCAAGCACTACACGATGGCCTGGCCGCACGAGGAGCACGAGAGCGGCCGTCCGTGCAGGCGCTCGCCGCTGTACGCGCAGCTGCGCGACGCAGGCGCGTGCTTCGGCGAGAAGCTCGGATGGGAACGGCCGAACTGGTTCGCTTGCGCCGCGAAGGGAGAGGTTGCGCGGGACGTCTACAGCTACGACCGGCAGAACTGGTTCGACGCTGTCGGCCGCGAACACCGCGCCGCACGCGAGTCGGCCGTTGTCATCGATCAGACGTCGTTTGCCAAGTTCGCGTTGAAGGGGCCTGACGCACCTGCCGCGTTGAACTGGATCTGTTCGAACAACGTCGACAAGCCAGTTGGCGGCTTGACGTACACCCAGATGCTCGACGACGCCGGCGGCATCCAATGCGACCTCACCGTCTGCCGAGTCGCGAGCGACGAGTTCTACATCGTGACCGGAACCGGCTTCGCGACACACGACTTCGATTGGATCCAACGCTGCATTCCGTCCGCCATGAACGCGCAGCTCTTCGACATCACCTCGGCGAACACCGTGCTGTCGCTGATGGGACCGCGATCGCGCGACATCCTGAGCGCGGTCACGACGGCCGATGTCTCGAACGAGGCCTTTCGATTCGGCACACAACAGTTGATCGGAATTGCCGGCGCGCCGGTGCGCGCCCTGCGGGTGACGTACGTCGGCGAACTCGGTTGGGAACTGCATCTCCCCGTCGAATACGCGACCACCGTCTACGACGCGCTGATGGCAGCAGGCGCACCTCTTGGTCTGACGAATGCCGGCTACAGAGCGATCGAGAGCCTTCGACTGGAGAAGGGGTATCGCGCGTGGGGCAGCGACATCGGCCCTGACCACACACCGATCGAGGCGGGCCTCGGTTGGGCGGTGAAGCTACGCGGCGCCGTCGAGTTCCGCGGTCGCGACGCGGTCGCACGCCAGCGCGCTGACGGCGTCCGCAAGATGCTGAGCGGCTTCACCTGTGCCCCCGATGTCGTGCTGCTCGGGCGTGAGACGATCTATCGCGACGGCGAGCGAGTCGGGTGGCTGACGAGCGGTGGATACGGCTACACGATCGGACGCTCGATCGGCTACGGGTACGTCCGCAACCCAGTGGGGGTCACTGCTGACTACGTGTCCAGCGGCAGTTACGAACTGGAGGTTGCCGGTCAACGCGTACCGGCCGACGTCTCGTTGCAACCGTTCTACGATCCAACGAACGCGCGAGTGAAGGCATGAGCGACGCCGCGCTGCCAACGCAAGCCAGGATCGTCATCATCGGCGGCGGCATCATCGGTTGCAGCATCGCCTACCACCTCACCGCGATGGGCGAGACCGACGTCGTGCTGCTCGAGCAACATCAGCTCACAGACGGCGCGACGTGGCACGCCGCTGGTCTCGTCGGGCAACTTCGTTCCTCGCGCAACACCACCCGGATGCTCGAGCACTCTGTCGAGCTCTACGGCAAGTTGGAAGCGGAGACCGGCCAAGCGGTCGACTGGCATCAGGTCGGCAGCTTGCGATTGGCCTGCTCGCCCGAGCGGGTCATGGAGCTCAAGCGGCTCACCACGATGGCGAAGAGCTTCGGGCTGCCGATGGAGATCATCAGCCCGCAACACGCGCAGGATCTGTTTCCGTTGATGACGACCGACGGCGTGTTCGCGGCCGCGTTCCTTCCGACCGATGGATACATCGACCCGGCCAGCGTGACGCAGGCCATCGCCAAGGGCGCGCGCATGCGCAACGCGCAGATCCACGAGCACACGAAGGTCACATCGATCACCGTCGACGGCAGGCGGGCAACGACCGTCCACACGGACGGCGGCGACATCGCGTGCGAAATGGTCGTCAACGCAGCGGGCATGTGGGGGATGGAGATCGGGCGCATGGCAGGCGTTCGCATCCCCGCCGTTGCGGTGGAGCACCAGTACGTGCTGACCGGACCGATTCCGGACTTCTCGCCCGCTGAACTTCGCGAGATGCCGACGATGCGCGATCCGGATCTCCTCGTGTACTACAAGCCCGACGGTCCCGGTCTCCTCATCGGCGGCTACGAGCCGGACACACTCCCGTTCGGGCACCACGGCATCCCCAGTTCCTTTCAGCGGCAGTTGTTGGATCCAGACTTCGATCGTTTCGAGCAGTTGGCCACGCTCGCCGCGCGTCGCACCCCGGTGATCGACGCGGCCGGGATCCGGACGATGATCAACGGGCCGATCCCCTACTCCGCCGATGCGGACTTCGTGATGGGCAAGGTGCCCGAGCTCGACAACTACTACGTCGCGACGGGCTTCCTGTACGGCATCGCTGCCGGTGGAGGCGCCGGCAAGATGATGGCCGAGTGGATCCTCGAGGGCCGGCCATCACTCGACCTGTGGCCGCTCGACGTCCGACGGTTCGCGTTCCACCACACGACGCACCACTTCATGGGCTCGCGCATGGTCGAGCTGTACGCCCATCACTACAAGCTCGCCGCACCGGGTACCGAGCACGTCACATCGCGCGGCGTCAAGCGAAGCCCGCTGCACGACACGCTGGCGGCGCAGGGTGCAGTGTGGGGATCGCGCGGCGGATGGGAGCGGCCCAACTGGTTCGCGCCGGACGGTGTCGAGGCGGTCGATCGGCCGTCGTTCGGCGAGCCGAACTGGTTTGCGCACGTCGGCGACGAGCATCGCGCCGTGCGCGAACGCGTCGCGCTGATCGATCAGACGTCGTTCGCCAAGTTCGAGATCACCGGTCCGGGTGCGCTCGACGCGGTGCAGTGGTTGTCGGTCGCCGACATGGACAAGGCAGTCGGCACCGTCACGTACACACAACTGTGCAACGACCGCGGCGGAATCGAATGCGACTTGACGATGACGCGACTCGGCGAGCAGCACTGGTACGTCGTCACCGGCTCGGCATTCGGGGCGCACGACATGGGGTGGATCCGATCGAACTCGCCCGACGACGGAAGCGTCCAGATCCGCGACCTCACTGCCGCCAACGCGGTGATCAACGTCTGTGGTCCCATGGCTCGCGATGTGCTGGCGGCCGTCACGGAGGACGACGTCTCCAACGACGCGCTGCGCTACGCGACCGCTCGTGAGCTGACGCTCGGCGCGGCACCCGTTCTCGCGATGCGAATCGGGTACGTCGGTGAGCTCGGTTGGGAGCTGCACGTGCCGACGTCATACGCCGCGCACGTGTACGAGCTCCTGCGCGATGCCGGGCGTCGCTACGGAATCGCGAACGTCGGGTACCGCGCCATCGACACGCTGCGAATGGAGAAGGGCTACCTCTATTGGTCGACGGACATCACACCCGACACGACACCGTGGGAGGCAGGGCTCGGCTGGCGCGTGAACACGAAGAAGGGCGAGTTCTGCGGACGTGACGCGTTGGAGGCGCAACAGGCTGCTGGTGTACGCCGCCGGCTGTGCACGTTCACCCTCGAGGAGATGGCGTTCCCGGTGAGCGGCGAGGCGATCATCGCCGACGGCGAGGTCGTCGGTTTCACGACGAGCGCCAACTTCGGCCACACGATCGGCAAGCCGATCGCCAACGGATACCTGCCGATCGAGCTTGCCGATCGGCGTGATTTCGTCATCGAGGTCTACGGCGAGCCGATTTCCGCCATCCGCCACGACGGGGCGTTGTACGACCCACGCAACAGCCGGCTCAAGTCCTAGCGCCGGCGACCCGATGTCCGACCTCGCACCGTTCCTGGCCAGAGCCGGTCTGCCGGCCGATGCAACCGTGACTCGGCTTGCCGGACTCACGAACATCAACCACCTGGTCGACTGCGGTGACGAGCGGCTGGTGTTGCGAGTGCCGGGTGAGGGAACCGGTGAATACATCGATCGCGTCCAGGAGGAGGTTGCCGCACGGTCAGCGGCACTGGCAGGCGTCAACGCCGAAGTGGTCTTCTTCGACTCGAGCGACGGACTGATGGTGACACGGTTCGTCGACGGTTCGACGACGATGAGCGCCGAGCGGTTCCGCGACCTCGACGCGGTGTCGCGCGCCGGGCACGCGTTCCGCCGCCTTCACACGATCGCGGCGCCCTTCGCGACCGACTTCGCGTTGTTCCCCATGATCGACGAGTACAAGGCGCTGCTGGCGTCGAAGGGGGCGACGCTGCCGGACGGCTACGAGGACGTCCAGCGTCGTGCCGAGGGCGTTCGCGCCGCCCTGGAATCGACTCCGGTCGCGCTGGTCCCGTCCCACTGCGACCCGTTGTGCGAGAACTTCCTCGACACCGGCGAGCGGATGTTCATCATCGACTACGAGTACGCCGGCAACAACGATCCGATGTGGGACATCGGTGATCTGTCGGTCGAGGGAGCGTTCGCGCCCGAGCAAGAGGACGCCCTGCTGCGGGCGTACTTCGGCGGCGACCCACCACCGGATCAGCGCGGCCGCATGGTCGCGTACAAGGCGCTGTGTGACCTGCTGTGGACGTTGTGGGGTGTGATCCAACACGTCAACGCGAACCCCGCCGACGACTTCTGGGCGTATGCCGTCGGGCGGTTCGAACGCTGCACAGCGTTGATGTCGGCGCCCGATTTCGACGAACAGATCGCGGCGATCTCGCGCTGACCCGTCAGCGTTTCAACGTGCCCGTTTGCTGCGGTAACGCCGGCCCATCGCGACGACGGTGGCCGGCACGAAGAACGCTCGCGCCGGCAACGACACCTCGCTCCACGGACGCTTGGCCAACGGCGCGCGCCACGCCGTGAGGCGATACACGAAGAACGCGCTGAGCATGCCGTGCAGCAAGATCGCGGCCCAGAAGAAGCCCTTTGGGCCGACCACGATCATCATGCCCGCCGCCACGAATGGTCCGACGACGGCGCCGAACCCGTACAACGTGACGAGCTGCGACGCCGCGGCGTTGACATGCTCGGGTTCGATCCAGTCGTTCGTGTACGCAGCGGCGATCGAGTAGAGCGGGTAGCTGCACCCGCCGAGGGCGGCGAACAGCAGCAGCGCCATCGGGCTGCTCGAGGGGCCCAGCAGCAACAGGATCGCAGCACCGATCGCGCCGATCGACGCCACGAACCCGACTGCTCGGCGATCGATGTCGTCGGACGCGGCCGACACCGGCCAGTGCAACAGCATCCCGCCGATGTTCGGTGCCGCGACGAACAGACCGATGCGTCCGGTCGACAGGCCGACTCGGGTCGCGTAGATCGCGGCCATGCCGGTCAACGCGCCGTGCGCCATTCCGACGAGCAGGCACGAGAACACTCCGGTGGGCACGAGCTTGGCGAGGTCGCGCAACGAGATGTGCTCGCGCATCTCCACGGCGGGCGCGACAGCATCCTCCGACAACGCAACCGGCGCGACGGCCAGCGACGTGATGATGCTCGCGATCGCGAAGCCGGTGATGAGGCGAGCGTTGATCGCGAAGAGCAGCACCTGGCCGAGCCCGAATGCGCCGGAGGTGACGACTGCGTAGATGGCGAGCAACCGGCCGCGGTTCTCGTTCGTCGCGAGGTTGTTGAGCCACGATTCGGCGACGACGTATTGACCCGCAAGGCACAGGCCGGTGACGAACCGCAGCCAGGCCCACGCCGGCGCCGACTCGGTGAGTCCGACCGACAACATCGCGGCCGACAGCAGGGACGCGAGTGCTGCGTACACGCGGATGTGGCCGACGCGCCCGAGCGCGGACAGCGAGACACGCGAGCCGACGAGGAACCCGGCGTAGTACGACGCGCTGATGAGGCTGCTGACGACGGTAGGCAGCTTGGCGAGCTCCGATCGGACACCGAGGAGCGTCCCGAACAGGCCTGCGGCGAGCAGCAGGAACGCGAGACCGACGAACAAACCCCAGGTGGCCAGCGCAAGATCGCGTCGCAGTGACGGACCGTCGTCGAGTTTGCGTGCCATGCGAACCCAGCCTGCCACGCCGCGGCCCCAGCGGCGTCGGACCCCGTGTGGTGTACTCTCGCCGGATGAGTTTGCCGGGCACAACCAAGCTCACGC
>DASWRR010000025.1:0-5182 GCA_036403055.1 Ilumatobacteraceae bacterium
CGACCATCTCGACCGCGCTGCTGCGGAGAAGATCTACGGCGAGGGCGTGACGTTCACGATCGGAATGATCACGATCTGCTCGAACACGGGCACCTATCTCGACGTCCCCTACCACCGCTTCGCCGACGGCCACGACTTGACCGGGCTGCCGCTCGAACGAGTCGCAGACGTGCCAGGCATCTGCATCGACTGTCGCGGTGTCGACTGCATCGGTGTCGACGCACTCGACGGCTTGGACGTCGCGGGTCACGCGGTGCTGTTCCGCACCGACCACAGCCGTCACTTCGGCACGCCCGAGTACCTCGTCGCGCATCCACACCTCGCCGCGTCGACGGCGGAAGCACTCGTCGCCGCGGCAGTCGCGTGCGTCGGCATCGACTCGTTGAACATCGACGCGATCGAAGGGCCGACCGGGCTCGGGCGCCCCGTCCACACCACGCTGTTGCGCAATGACATCCCGATCATCGAGCACCTGACCGCGCTCGGCGACGTACCGCGCGGTGGCTTCCGGTTCAGCGCCGTGCCACCCAAGATCGCCGGCCTCGGGACGTTCACGGTCCGAGCGTTCGCAGCGTTCTGAGCCGGTCCGGAATCTTTTCACCCGATTGATTAAAGCAAGTCAGGACTTGCTTTAATGTGGGTGAGAACGTCATCGCAGTTCGGTGACGGGGAAGGATCACCATGCAGGTCGCACTGATCACCGGAGGGTCCAAGGGTTTGGGGCTTGCGTTCGCGGACAGCCTGGTGCGCGACGGTTGGACCGTCGTCATCGACGGCCGCGACGCCGTAGCGCTCGCGGAAGCCGAAGCGCATCTGCGTGCGTGTGCTGCGGACGGCCCCGGTCGCGTCGTGGCGATCGCGGGCGATGTCGCAGATGCTGCGCACCGCGCCGCGCTCGTCCACGAACTGACGGCGTTGGGGCGACTGGACGTGCTGGTCAACAACGCCAGCACACTCGGCCCGTCACCGCAACCGTCGATGGCCGAGTATCCACTGAACGATTTCCGACGAGTGCTCGAGGTGAACGTCGTCGCGCCGCTCTCGCTGCTTCAGGCCACGCTGCCCATGCTGCGCACAGCGAACGGGATGGTCATCGACGTCACGTCCGACGCCGGCGTCGAGGGCTACTCCGGATGGGGCGGATACGGGTCCTCGAAGGCCGCACTCGAGCAGCTGTCCAACGTGTTGGCAGCCGAGGAGCCCGACGTGCACGTGTACTGGTTCGACCCGGGCGACATGCGCACCGAGATGCACCAGGCGGCGTTTCCGGGCGAGGACATCACTGATCGGCCGCTTCCGTCGACCGTTGTGCCAGCGTTGCGGCGACTGATCGCGGAGTCGCCGCCAAGCGGACGGTTCCGCGCCGCTGAGCTGCTGGAGCCCCCGACATGAGCGCCGCCGTCGTCCACTCGGGCGTCAGCCGGCCGAACGCGACGGGGCGCCTCTCGTTCGACCTACCCCGACATCTCGAAGCCGCCGAACCTGCCGAGGCGCGCGGCATGACACGCGATGCAGTTCGCCTGCTCGTCGCCGAACGATCGAGCGGTCGCCTGACTCACACGACGTTCGGCGCCCTGCCGACGTTCCTCGAACCCGGCGACCTCGTCGTGATCAACACGTCCGCGGTCGTTCCTGCGGCGGTCGCGGGTGTCGCCGACGACGGAACGTCGCTGATGCTGCACTTCTCAACGCGACTGGACGACGGGTCGTGGGCCGTCGAACCGCGCCGGATCGACGGACGCTCGACACGGCGGTGGGATGGTGTGGTCCCGCGGCACGTCGCCGTCGGTGCGAATGCGTCGGTCACGCTCGACCGCCCCTATCTCGACAGCACGCGCCTGTGGGTCGCCCGCCTCGCGCTGCCCCAACCTGTGTTCACGTGGCTTGCCGTCCACGGACAGCCGATCCGCTACGGGTACGTCGATCGTCCATGGCCGATCTCCGCCTACCAGAACGTCTATGCGACCGAACCTGGCAGCGCCGAGATGCCGAGCGCCGGTCGACCGTTCACCCCGGAGGTCATCACGCGTCTGGTCGCGAAGGGGATCGGCGTGTCACCGCTCGTGCTGCACACCGGCGTCGCCTCGCTGGAGTCCACGGAACTGCCGTACCCGGAGCGACTTCGCATCCCACCCAGCACCGCAAACCGAGTCAACGACACGCACCGCAACGGTGGGCGCGTCATCGCCGTTGGGACAACGGTCGTCCGCGGACTCGAGACCGCCGCGGACGCCGATGGCATCGTCCGCCCGATCGACGGATGGACGGATCTCGTGGTGACGCCGGAGCGAGGCGTTCACGCGATCGACGGTCTGCTGACGGGATGGCACGAGCCCGAGGCCTCGCACCTGCTGATGCTCGAGGCCGTGGGCGGCAGGGACTTGCTCGAGGCGTCATACGCCGCGTCGTTGCGGGAGGGTTACCTCTGGCACGAGTTCGGCGACATGCACCTGATCATTCCGTAGCCGCGCCCGGCTCAGGCAAGTGCGCCGTACGTTCCGGCGGCCTCCACTGCGTTGTGCATCGGCATGATGAGCTCGGCGAACCGCGCTGCTCCCGTGTCGCCGATCGGCCGCCAGATGGACGCGCAGAGCCGGTCGGTGTCGGCCTCGATCGCCTCACGCGCCTCGGTGCCCTCCGTGGTGATCGCGCCGTCCGTCGTCATCCACCCCCGCTCGTGCAGCCCCTCGACCGCGGCGGCCCACTGCTCGTCGTCCCAGCGCCGTGTCACTTGCGCGATCCTCAGCGGAAAGCGTCCTGTTGCGACCTGCAGCACCAGGCATTCACACGGCGCGAGCTCGTTGGCGACGAGCACGGCGATGTGCACGTCGCCGCGCCACTCGCGGATCACGGTCAACTGCTGCCACAGCGCGACGAGCGGCTCGTCCGGAAGCGCGACCGACGCGTTTGCCGCGCCGAGCGGCTTGCCGGCGAGGTCGAGCTCGGCGACGACCGGATCGACGAGGGCGCGCGCCTCCGCCAGTTGGTCGTTCGACAGCGCGGCGCCCACGCGCTCCAGCGCGCGGCCGACGACCCGGAACCGCGCGGCTTGCAATTCCGCCGGCGACGCGGTCTCCCACACTCCTGGCATCGCCGACCGGATCGCGCCAGGGCTGAAGTTGTAAAAGGTGGCGATGATCACCTCGTCGGGAACGGCGCCCATCGGGGCCGACCGCGATCCGAAGTAACCACCGGCACCCGTGACGCCCAGCTGTGCATACTCCTGCGCGGCCTCGGGAACGAAGTACACCAAGCGGTGCACGAGGTTGATGGCCATGTGGGCGTCGTGGACGACGGGGCTGATCATGCGCGGACTGTACTTGTGCGTCGGCTCGCCCATTGGGTCCGAGCCGCGCCCGTGTTACATCGCGAGCGTGACAAACGTCAGTGATATGAGTAACGGAGAGGGAGACGCAGCTGTGGCACAGACCGATTGGTTGGCAGACAGGTTCGAGGAGCAACGCCAGCACATGCGATCGGTCGCCCTGCGGATCTTGGGGTCGACCGCTGAAGCTGACGACGCAGTACAAGAGACGTGGCTACGACTGAGCCGGTCGGACGCCGATGGCATCCAGAACCTCGCTGGATGGCTGACGACCGTGATCGCCCGTGTGTCGCTCGACATGCTGCGCTCGCGGGCTTCGCGTCGCGAAGACGCTGCCGACACGATGGTCGTCGACGCCGTCGAACACGGCGACAGCGGTGGAGATCCGGAGTACGAGGCGATGCTGGCCGATTCCCTCGGACCAGCGCTGCTGGTCGTGCTCGGCAAGCTCGCACCGGGCGAGCGGCTCGCCTTCGTGCTGCACGACATGTTTGCCGTGCCGTTCGAGGAGATCGGATCGATACTCGGCCGTTCGCCGAACGCCGCGAAGCAACTGGCCAGCCGGGCGCGGGCGCGAATCCGCGGGTCGGAGCTCAACCCCGGCACGAACCCGGCACGCGAACGCGAGGTGGTCGAGGCGTTTCTCGCTGCGTCGCGGGGCGGCAACTTCGACGCCTTGCTCGCGGTGCTCGATCCCGACGTCGTGCTGCACGCGGATCCAGCGGCCGTGCAGATGGGCGGTCCAGGGGAACTCGTCGGTGCCGCCGCTGTGGCCGGTTCCTTCTTCGGTCGTGCAGCCGGAGCCGAGGCCGCGCTCGTCGACGGCCGAGCGGGTTTCGTGTGGGCCCCCGGCGGGCGGCCCCGGGTCGTGTGGGAGGTCACGATCGACGGCGGCAAGATCGTGGACATCTACATGATTGCCGCAGCGCACACCCTCGACGAGCTCGAGTTAATGGTCTCGGACAGCTGACTGTTGCGGCTCTGGCGAACACCACGATTGGAGCGCGGCCACGCTGGGCAACATCGGCCATGACGCTGTGTGAGCGACATACCGGTTGCAGCGCGACGTCTGCCGTGGATCCTCGCCGCGACAGCGTCTCGTTGAGCTGGTTGGGTCCGCCCGGCGATGGACCGACGACGTGGACCGAGCTCGGCGCGCTCGACTGGTCGCGATTCCGCCTCGTCCTCGGCGCCGGTGGCACGACCGGTGCTGCGTTCGCCGCCGGCGTGTTGTTGGCATTGGCGACGGACCACGGTGTCGACCTGCGCAACGCGTCCCACATCGTGGGGACGTCAGCCGGGTCCATCGTCGGTTCGCTGATCGCCTTGGGGCTCGGCGGCGAGGACATCGCCGCCCTGATGGCGCGGGCGCCGCACTGGCTGTCTGCTGCGGCGGGGTCGCACGACTTCACGGTCGGTGACGCACTGCCACCGCCACCGAAGTTCCGCAACTTCGTCCGGCCGATGGGACCGCGCGACGTCGTTCGATCGGCGGGACTCGTCGCCGCTCGTCGCTACCGGGCGCTGTGGTTGCATTGCATGCGGCAAGGGACGTTCGATCTCATGCAGCAGATGCCGTTCATCGCGGACATGGCGTGGCCGTCGCATACTCGTCTCTCCATCTGTTGCACCGATCGGCGCACGGCCGAACGCGTCGTGTTCGAGCGCGACAGCAACGTCGAGCTCGCCGACGCGGTGACGGCGTCGTGCGCCGTGCCGACGGTGATGCGACCGGTGACGATCGGTGACCGGGTCCTCGTCGATGGCGGAGTCGTGTCCCCCACGAACGCCGACATCGCCTTGCACGACGGGGACGCCACGACGACCGTCGTCATCTCACCGATGAGCGGCACGGGA
>DASWRR010000026.1:0-4015 GCA_036403055.1 Ilumatobacteraceae bacterium
CTGCTCCATGGCGACGCCGCGTTCGCCGGTCAGGGCATCGTCGCCGAGTGCCTCGCGATGAGCGACATCAAGGGCTACCGCGTCGGCGGCACGATCCACCTGATCATCAACAACCAGATCGGCTTCACCACCAGCCCCCAATATGCCCGGAGCTCGCTCTACTGCAGCGATGTCGCGAAGACGGTGCAGGCGCCGATCTTCCACGTCAACGGCGACGATCCGGAGGCCTGCGTCCGCGTCGCCCAGCTCGCGTTCGAGTACCGCGAGACGTTCCACAAAGACGTCGTCATCGACATGGTCTGCTACCGCCGCCATGGGCACAACGAGGGCGACGATCCGAGCTACACCCAGCCACTCATGTACAAGGCGATCGCGGAGCGCCGAAGTGTCCGCAAGCTGTACGTCGAGGCGTTGGTCAAGCGCGGCGAGCTGACGGTCGAGGAGGCCGAAGGTGCGCTCGCCGACTTCCAGAACAAGTTGCAGGTGGCGCTCGATCAGACCCGCGCCCATGCCCCCGAGGCGTTCAAGGCGCCGAAGCCGCCGAAGCCCGCCGGCGTGTTGCCCCACGTGTCGACCGGCGTCGAGCGGGCCAAGCTCGAGCTGATCTTCGATCACCTCACCACGTATCCCGAGAACTTCACACCGCACCCGAAGCTCGTCCGCCAGTTCGAGACGCGCGCCAAGATGTTCCATGAGGCGGGCGAGGTCGATTGGGCCACCGGCGAGGCGCTGGCGATCGGATCGTTGGTGTTGGAGGGAACTCCGGTCCGTCTCGCCGGTGAAGACAGCCGTCGCGGCACGTTCAGCCAACGGCACGCGGCGTTGATCGACTACGAGAACGAGAACGATTGGGTCCCGCTCAACACACTGCCGGGCGCGACTGCTCGCTTCTGGGTGTACGACAGCCTGCTCAGCGAATACGCCGCGCTCGGCTTCGAGTACGGGTACGCGCACGCGAACCACGAAGCGCTCGTGATGTGGGAGGCCCAGTTCGGTGACTTCATCAACGGTGCTCAGCCGATCATCGATCAGTACGTCGTCGCCGCGGAAGACAAGTGGGGACAGCTCAACGGACTCGTGATGTTGCTGCCGCACGGCTTCGAAGGTCAAGGGCCGGAGCACTCGTCGGCGCGCATCGAGCGGTTCCTGCAGTCGTGCGCAGACGACAACATCCAGGTCTGCAACGCGACGACCGCAGCGCAGTACTTCCACCTGTTGCGCCGTCAGGTGCGACGCGAGGTGCGCAAGCCGCTCGTGCTGTTCACACCGAAGGCGCCGCTGCGCATGAAGGAGAGCCGCTCACCGATCGCCGATCTCACCACCGGCTCGTTCGAGGAAGTGCTCGACGATCCGGGTGTCACCGATCGCGACTCGATCCGGCGGTTGGTGTTCTGCAGCGGCAAGATCGCGTGGGATGCGATGGCCGAGCGAGACCGTCGTTCGGCTGCCGCTGCGATCGTTCGCGTCGAGCAGTTGTATCCCTTCCCGGCGGAGAGGATGCTCGAGATCCTCGCGAGCTATCCGAACGCGCGCGATCTCGTGTGGTTGCAGGAGGAGCCCGAGAACATGGGAGCGTGGAACTTCGTCGAGGCACGCACGTGGCGCATCAAGGAGCGCGGCTACGAACTGCGACACGTGTCGCGCGTCGAGAGCGGTAGCCCGGCCACCGGCACGAAGGCGATCCACGATCAAGAGCTTGCCGACCTGATGGAAGAGACGTTCAGCGGGCTGTAGCCGCGAGATCCTCGTCAGGGGTGGATGTGGTGCAGCGTCGTGAACCGCGACCGGAACTCGGTCGTCTTCGGCGCGACAGCCGCGGCATCGCCGCGGAGACCTTCGTCGATCAGCGCGGCGAGCTCGGGCATGTCGTCGACACCCATGCCCCAGCGGACGATCTCGGGCGTGCCGAGCCGCAGACCTGACCACTCGTCGCCGCCGGGCAGTCCGATGGCACACGACAAGATGTTTGCGTCGCGCAACCTCAGCGCCGCCTGGTGACCGCCGTTCCACTCCGTCGCGTCGATCGCGAACTGATGCGATGTCGTGTACCCCTCGTCCGTGCTGAACACCGGCAGGCCAGACGCGGCAAGCGACGCGGCGAGCGCGCCCGCAGTTGCCGTCATCGCCAGCGCGTACTCGTGGCCGCCGTCCAGCCAGTCGAGCAACGTGATGGCGAGAGACGCCGTCTTCCCGGCGTCGAAGTTCGCCGTGAGACCGGGGTATGCAATGGCATCGATGCGTTCGGCGAGGTCGGCGCGGTTCGTCAGCAGCAGGCCGCCGGCCGGCCCGCCGAGGCTCTTGTACGTGCTCATGGTCATGAGGTCGGCGCCGAGATCGAGCGGGTTGGGCCACACCCTGCCGGCGAACATCCCACATGCGTGAGCAGCGTCGAACAGGACGTCTGCGCCGACCGAGTCGGCGATTGCGCGCACTTCCTTGACAGGGTGGGGCAGCAGGTTGAGGCTCGCACCCATCGTGATGAGCCGCGGTCGGACTCGTCGTGCCAGCGCGTGCAGCCCATCGAGGTCGATCGTGAAGTGGCGGGCGTCGATCGGACACTCGTGGATGTCGAGTCCGTAGAGACCGGCCGCTCCGGGCCCGCGATGCGTGATGTGACCGCCGACGGTCGCGGGCGGGACGATGATCGAGTCGCCGGGCTTGCACGTCGCCATGAACGCGTAGAGGTTCGCGAGCGCACCCGAACCGACGCGGATCTCGGCGAATCCGGCGTCGAAGACGCGGCACGCGAGGTCCGCGGCGATGACTTCGATCTCCTCGATCGCCTCGAGTCCCATCTCGTACTTCTCACCCGCGTAACCGAGCGATGGCCGCGAGCCGAGACCGCTCGACAGCGCGGCCTCCGCCCGCGGGTTCATGACGTTGGTCGCAGGGTTGAGGTTGATGCACTCGACCTCGTGGATCTCACGGTTGCGCTCGATCAGACCCTCGATGACGTCAACAGTCCGTTCCCGCGAGAGGTCCCCGATCGCGGCACGGATCGCCGCTTCGCGGTCACGCGGGCCTTGCGGCAGCCACTCTCGTTCAGCGTCGTGGTGCGTCACGGGACGCCGATGACGGCCACGTCGAGCTTGGCAATCTCGTCGTTGAGCTGCGCGAGATCACCGTCGATCACGGCCGCGAGTGCGGACAGCTGCGCGTCCGCTTGCCCGGCAAGCTTCTCGTACACCGCATACGACTGCGTTGTCGGTCGCGAGTCGGCACTCCCGACGACCGGCACGAGGTCCGACAGCTTCTCGAAGAGCTTGACGCGGTAGTTCAGCGTGTCGCCATCCGACGTGAACTCCGACTGGACGAGCTCGTCCTCGATGGCCTTCAACCGCTCGCGCAGCTCCCGAGCAGATGTCATCACTCCAGCGGCCGATTCGTTGCCGGCGAGGCGCTCGGTCCAATCGTCGAGCTGACGCTTCAACGATCGAATCGTGTTGACGCCGGTGACGATGTCGGACAGCTTGTCCCGGATCTGAATCTGAAACTTGAACTGCTCCGCAAGGTCATCGTCGCTGACCGACACTCGTGGGTCCTTGACCAAGTCGAACTGCTGCGACATCGACCAATCGCCGACCTTCAGCGTCGCGGTGTACGTCCCAGGCCTCGCGAGCGGCCCGGACGGCGGCTTGTGGAAGTCGGTGTCGATCATCTTGACGCCGTTCGGATACGTCATCGGCCACAGAAAGCTGTTCATCCCGGCGCGTGCGGTGATGTACAGCCCCTGCCGGTCCTTCTTGTCGGGCGGGATCGTGCTCGAGAACGTCTCCACCTCCGTTCCATCGGCTTCGTCGATGGTCAGGCTTGCGTCGCCGACCGCCGCATCTTCGAGGAAGTACATCACGCGTACGCCGCGCTCGACATCTTCGCCGGCATCGATCACGCGCTTGCGGACGTGACCGGTCTCGAGCTCCTCGACGTAGAACGTCGCGTTCTGCCCCGACGTCACGTGATAGTTCTTGCCACCCGGTGTGCCGCCCCACCCAGCCGCGATGTGCGGCGGCATCCG
>DASWRR010000027.1:0-3375 GCA_036403055.1 Ilumatobacteraceae bacterium
GAGGGGTAGCAGCCGCTGGCCCTTGGTTCGAGACTTCATAGCCGGTGGTCAACCAGTACACCGTGCGGTCCAGGCTCGGCACGATGTCGGTGATCGTTAGCTCGCCCGCGGCGAAGCGGCCGAGCAATCCGTAGATGACCGTCGAGAGAATCGTTTCCAGATCGCGCACGAACTCCTCGTCGACCTCGGAGAGCACCTGCATGAAGGAGGGCACGGTGATGTCGAGCCCTCGCCGGAAGAGAGCTTGACCGCCTGGTGCCGCCCTCGCCCGAAAGAACGCCGTCAGCATCGCGGGATGCCGCTCCCACGGTTCGAAGATGCTGCGCAGCAGCCGCATCATCCCGTCGTAGACCGATTCGTTGGGAGCAGGGGACTGGTGGACCAGGCCGGAGTAACGGTGCTCATCCATCCAGTTGTTCAGCGCTGCGAGGATGAGTTCGTCGCGCGTCGAGAAGCGCTTGTAGATGGTGGCAAGAGAGGTTCGGGCGCGGCGCGCAACCTCCCGTAGCTGGACCGCGTCGTAACCCTCCGTCTCGAGCAATTCAGCGACGACGTCCAGTATTCGATCCCGATTGACCGATGGGGCTGACCCGTTGGCTTCCGTACTCGTCATCTCGTGCAGCCCCTTGCTCTCGGCGAGTAACAAGGTTACCGTACCTCGAGTAACACGGTTACTCAGGCCACGGATCAGACGCGTGGCACGACACGACGAAGCGAGGATCGATGGGTTCACTTGACGGCAAGGTCGCCTTCATCACGGGTGTTGCGCGGGGTCAGGGTCGCAGCCACGCCGTCCGCCTGGCTTCCGACGGCGCCGACATCATCGGTGTCGACATCTGCGCCGACATCCCATCCAACGGCTATCCGATGGCCAACCGCGATGAACTCGACGAGACGGTCGCGTTGGTCGAGCAGGCAGGCGGCAAGATGCTCGGTTCCGTCGCCGACGTCCGCGACTACGCTGCGCTGAACACGGCGCTCAGCGCGGGCGTCGAGCACTTCGGGCGCCTCGACATCGTCTGCGCCAACGCAGGTATCGCGACGATGGCCTTTCGTGAGCTGACCATCGCCGAAGAACTCGAACAGTGGACCGACGTGCTCGACGTCAACCTGGTGGGGGCGTTCCACACGGCGAGGGCGGCCATTCCTCACATGATCGCCGGGCAGCGCGGAGGGTCGATCGTCTTCACCAGTTCCACCGCGGGCCTGCGGGGCTTCGGTGGCCTCCAAGGTGGCGGTCTCGCGTACGCGGCGTCGAAGCACGGCATCGTAGGCCTGATGCGGACGCTATCCAATGCGCTTGCCCCCGAAAGCATCCGGGTGAACACCGTGCACCCGACCGCGGTCAACACCATGATGGCGACCAACCCTGCGATGACGTCGTTCCTCGAAAACTATCCCGAGGGCGGGCTTCACCTGCAGAACCCGATGCCCATCGGGCTTCTCGAACCCGAGGACATCAGTGCGGCAATCGCCTACCTCGTATCCGATGCCGCGAAGTACGTCACCGGCGTGACCTTTCCGGTCGACGCCGGATTCTGTAACAAGCTGTGAGCACGCCGATCGGCCGCGCCGCGGGCAAGCGGGTTTTGGTCACCGGTGCGGCACGCGGGATGGGTCGCAGCCACGCCGTGAGATTGGCCGAGGAGGGGGCAGACGTCATCCTCGTCGACATCTGCGAGTCGCTGCCCGACGTCGAGTATCCGCTGGCATCGAGGGAAGACCTCGACGAGACAGCGCGATTGGTGGAGAAGCACGGTAGGCGTGCGAGCGTCCACGTCGTCGACGTGCGCAACGCAGCAGCCTTGGCCTCCGCCGTCGACGCCGGGGTGGCAGAGTTGGGCGGCCTCGATGCGTCGGTCGCCAACGCGGGGGTGCTGACGGTCGGCACCTGGGACACCACCACTCCAGAACAGTGGCGGACCGTCATCGACGTGAATTTGATCGGGTCGTGGAACACCTGTGCGGCAGCATTGCCCCACCTGGTGGACCGGGGCGGCAGCCTGGTCAACATCAGCTCGGCCGCCGGGTTGAAGGGCACGCCGCTGCACACCCCGTACACGGCGTCCAAGCACGGCGTCGTCGGGATGAGCCGGGCTCTCGCCAATGAGCTTGCGGCGCAGAATATCCGGGTCAACACGGTGCATCCCACCGGAGTCGAGACCGGGATGCAGCCCGCGTCGTTGCACGGGTTGCTGGCCGAGCAGCGGCCCGACCTGGTGCCGATCTTCCTCAACGCCATGCCGATCGTCATGGCCGAGGCAATCGACATCAGCAACGCCGTGCTGTTCCTCGTCTCGGACGAATCCCGATACGTTACCGGCCTTGAGTTCAAGGTCGATGCCGGTGTCACCCTGCGGTGAACCGGATTTCAGAAGAGAAGGCGACGATGACCACGATGGACACCAGCCGGGCCGAACGCGGTAGGCGTGCATTCGCCGACGTGATGACGTTTCCCGCGCCCGACTCCTGCACCCCCGCAACGGCGAATCTCGTCGACTTCGTCTTCGCCGAGGTTTGGGATCGGCCTGGGCTCAGTCGTCGGGACCGACGCTTCGTGACGCTGCCCTGCGTCGCTGCTGCCGACGCCGAAGGACCGTTGCGCGACCACGTGTACGCCGCGCTCAACAGCGGCGACGTCACGATCACCGAAATGCGGGAACTCGTACTCCATTTCGCCGTGTACAGCGGATGGCCGAAGGCATCCCGATTCAACATGACCGTCGACGAACAGTGGGAGCGCATCCACCGCGACCGGGGTGAGACCGCGCCACCGGCAGAAGCGCTGCTTCCGCTCACCACACCGAGCGACCCGGAGGCGCGCCTGGCCACCGGCGAGCAGGCATTCCGCGACGTCAACTGCGTGCCCTACGTGCCGACGCGCGACAACCCGTACTCCGGTGCGGGCATCCTCAACTTCGTCTTCGGCGAGATGTGGCTTCGCCGCGGGCTCGGGATGAAGGAACGGCGGCTCGCGACGGTCACGTGCGTGGCATTCCAGGACGCCCCGTACCCGATTCTGAGCCACGTGTACGCGGCATTGAAGAGTCGCGACATCTCGTTCGACGAAATGGACGAACTCGCTCTACATTTCGCGGCGTACTACGGATGGGCGAAGGGCTCGCACCTCAACGACGAGATTGAGCGACAAAAGGAACGCGTGCTCGAGGAATGGCGGACTGAAGGAGACGTACCACAGTGAGTGCGGTGTTGTCGCTCAGGGCAGGCGTGCTCATCGGTGGCGAGCTGATCGGTCAATCCTCCGGTGGCACTTACGAACACGTCTTCGCAGCTACCGGCCGAACCAACGTCACGGTCCCCCTCGCCGGCCAGGCCGAGATCGACCGTGCGGTCGCATCGGCGGGGGATGCCCAG
>DASWRR010000028.1:0-5634 GCA_036403055.1 Ilumatobacteraceae bacterium
GTGAGGGTTCGTCGTTTTTATCCCAGCGATGCCCCACGTCGCAGCGGCAACCTCGCCTAGATTCGCTCCATGCGACAGCGAGCAACAGCGTGTGCACTCCTGAGCTCGCTCATCCTGCTGACCGGGTGCTTCACCGGCCAACGACCTTCGTTCAGCACCGAGCCGTTCCAACCCGGTTCTTCGAGCGGTGACCCCGCCATCGACCAAGTGCTGGCCCAACTCGACGCAAAGAACGACGGCCCGTTCACCGCCGACTACACGATCCTGACGAAGTTCGGCAACACCACGCGACCGGCGACGGTCGTCGTGGCCACGGCGCGGCGCTCCGTGACGGTCGGCGACGTGCGGTTCATCTCGCAGAACGGTACGACACAAACATGCGTCCTCGACAAGACGGACCCGTGCTCGTCGAGCATCGATCCGGCGCGGATCAGCGACTCACAGCTGACGCCCGACTTCTACGCGATCGATGCGGCGAAGCGGTTGCGTCGAAGTGCTGTCGCCCGCATCGGAACCGCGACGCCTCATGTCGATCAGATCGCCGGTCAGCCGGCGACATGCGTCGACGTGCCGGTCCCCGGTGGCGTGTCCGTGTTCTGCGCGCTGACGCATGGTCCGTTGGCGCGACTCGACGACGGCGCCGTTTCCGTCACTCTCACGCAGTACGCGCCGGCGGTCGACGAGTCGCTCTTCGGGACGTCGAACCAGCCGTAACGTCAGGCGGAGACGCTGACCAACTCGTGGTTCGCGTCGTTGACCGGCAGCGGCCCGCTGTCGGTGGCCACCACGATGTCCTCGAGTCGCATCCCCCAACGCCCAGGAAGATAGATGCCCGGCTCGACGCTGAAGGCATGACCCGGCTCCAGCGGAAGTCCGTTGCCTTCGACCATGTACGGATCCTCGTGCTCCTCCATTCCGATGCCGTGACCCGTGCGGTGCATGAAGTACTCGCCGTACCCGGCGGCGGCGATGATCCCGCGGGCGACGCGATCGACCTCTTGGCACGGAGTTCCGACGGTGCCCGCGAGCACCGCTGCGTGCTGCGCCTCGCGCAACACGGCGTACGCCTCGGCGACATCGGCGGGAGGATCACCGAGCACGACGCATCGGGTGATGTCGCTGCAGTAGCCGTTCATCGTGCCACCGAAGTCGCACAGCACGATCTCGCCGTCGCGGATCACGCGGTCGCCGGCGTGATGGTGCGGCGAGGCCGCGTTCTCCTGCGCCGCGACGATCGCGAAGTTGACGCGTTCATGGCCTTCGTCCAGGATGCGGCGACCGATGTCGGCGCTGACGTCGGCTTCCGTGCGACCCTCGAGTTGGATCTGACCGTTCTGCAACTGCGTCGCGATCCGATCGACCGCGGCGCCGGCTGCAGCCAACGCGGCGATCTCGTGCTCGTCCTTGCGCATCCGCAACGAGTTCATCACCTCGACCGATCGCACGTACCGCGTCGTCGCGGTGGGCCAGTGGCGCAACAGATCGACGAGGAACCTGGCCCACATCGTGTCGCCGACGGCAACGGTCGACGGCGTGCCGACGAGTCCGGCCACGATGGCGATCGGGTCCTCGGTCTCGGTCCACCGCAGGATCGTGAAGACGCCCGGTTGTTCGACGACGCGTGGTGCCTCCATCTTGGCGACGACCAGCGTGGCCTCGGCGTCCTTCGGCAGGACCAGCATCGTCAGCCGCTCCAGCGGCATCGCGTCGTACCCCGTGAGGTACGGGAGGTCGCGACCGACCGACACCAGCAGCACGTCGATGCCCGCCTCGACCATGCGCGCCCGCGCCCGGTTCATGCGGTCGAGGTAGGTGGCTGTCGATGTAGCGGCGGTCATGCCCACATTCTCCCTCACACGAACGACAACGACACGCTGTCGTCGACGGATACAGCGTCGGCTGCTTGGCGGGCGTGGTAGCTGCTGCGCGTCAACGGACTCGCCTCGACGTGCCCGACGCCGAGTGACTCGCCGATCTGCTTCCACTCCTCGAACTCGTGCGGCTCGACCCACCGCGCCACGGGGAGGTGGTGCGTGGTGGGGCGCAGGTACTGACCGATGGTGACGATATCGACGCCGACGCCGGCGAGATCGGCGAGGCATCCGGCGATCTCCTCAGGGGACTCACCCATGCCGACGATCAGCCCCGACTTGGTCGTCAACCCGGCCGCCTTGGCCTGCGACAGCACAGACAGACTGCGCGCATATCCGGCCGAAGGTCGCACCGCTCGTTGCAAGCGCGCGACCGTTTCGATGTTGTGATTCAAGACCTCGGGTCGGACATCGAACAGCAATCCCAACGATCTCGCGTCACCCTTCGCATCGGATATCAGCGTCTCGATCCGGGTGGCAGGGCAACGCGCCCGGATCGCCTCGACACAGCGCCCGACGTGCGCCATACCGCCGTCAGCGAGATCGTCGCGCGCCACCATCGTGAGGACGGTGTGCGCCAGGCCCATGGCGGCGACGGCGTCAGCGACACGAATCGGCTCATCCATCGACGGCGCCAACGGCTTGTTGGTGTCGACGAGGCAGAAGCCGCACGCCCTCGTGCAGCGTTCGCCGAGCACCATGAACGTCGCGGTGCCGTCCGCCCAACAGTCGCTGAGGTTCGGACACCCGGCTTGCTCGCACACCGTCACGAGCCCGTGGTCTCTGACGGTCTTCTTCAGCGCGATGACCTCCGGGCCGTGCACGACCTTGGGTCGCAGCCACTCAGGTTTGCGGCTGGAGATCGCGAGTCCGTCGGCAACGCCGACCTGTGCCAGCCGGCGAACCACTGCACCGGGACCGGCGCCGCGGGAGAACGCCGACAAGTCGTCGGGACGATGCTTCCAGGCCACGTCTTGACGTTCGATCGAGCCGCCGCCCCACGCCGCGGCGGCGTGGTGGGTGAGCCGGTCCGCAACCGTCTCCATCGAGACGTCGATGCCTTCCTCCGCCAGAGAGGTGACCGGTTTGTCGGCGATGCCGCACGGCACGATGTACTCGCGCATGTACCGCATGTCGGGCGCGATGTTGAGGGCAAACCCGTGCATCGTTCGACCGTTCGCCAGCCGCACACCGATCGCGCAGATCTTGCGTGGGTTGGCCGACCCGACGCCGACCCACACGCCGGGGTGCTCGGCGAGACAGCCGACATCGGCGAGCCCGAGCTCCTCGAGGGTCGCGACGATGACCCGTTGAATCGTGCGGACGTGGTCGGCCGCGCCGATCGAGTTGGAAACGTTGAGGATCGGGTAGCCGACCAGCTGACCCGGCCCGTGATACGTGACGTCGCCACCACGCTTGACGGCGACGAGCTCGGCGCCGACGGACGCCGGGTCGACACGGACGTTGACGTCGAGGTCCGCACGCGGCCCGTGGGTGAAGACATGTGGATGTTCGAGCAGCAGGAGATGATCTTCCCGACCGTGGGTGAACAGCGCCTCTTGCACCGCGAGCGCCTCGCGGTAGGGAACCTTGCCCAGCCAGCGAACCCGCAGTGTCATGTCACAACTCGGCGGACCAGTCGCGCGTCTCGAGCGCCTGCTTGATCTTGACGAGGAAGCCGGCCGCATACGCACCGTCGAACGCACGGTGATCCCACGCCATCGCCAGGTTCCCCACGGGGTGGATGGCGATCCCTTCGCCACCGTCGGCCGTGTGCACGACGACCGGCTTACGCGTGATCGCGTCGGTCGACAGGATCGCGACCTGCGGTTGATTGATGATCGGCATCGTCAGCACACTGCCGGCGGAGCCGTTGTTCGAGATGGTGAAGGTGCCACCACTGATCTCGTCGGGGCTCAGCCTGCGGCTGCGTGCCCGGCTGGCGAGGTCGTTGATCTCGCGCGCGATCGCGCGCAGGCGCTTGGTCTCCGCTGCGCGCACGACCGGCACGAGCAGCCCTTGGTAGTCGAGATCGACAGCGATGCCGATGTCGATGAAGTTGTGCACCACGAGATCGTCGTCGGAGACGCTCGCGTTGAGATGAGGGAACTCTTCCAGTGCCTCGACAACGGCCCGCGTGATGAACGGAAGGTAGGTGAGCCCGAAGCCCTCGGTCGACTTCCACTCCGACTTCACCTGGTTGCGGGTGATGTCGACGTTGGCGAAGTCGACCTCGACAACGCTGAACGCGTGCGGGCTGACACCTTTGCTCATCACCATGTGACTGCCGGTGAGCTTGCGGATCTTCGACAGCTTCACCGTCGAATCGCGTTCGCCTGGCGTCACGTGCGGAGTGGCGGCGGCGGGAGCAGGAGCCGGCGCTGCGGCAGGTGCTGGTGCTGTTGGCGCGGCGGGAGCAGCAGATGGCGCTGTTGGCGCTGACGGTGGCGGCGGTGCGGCGCGCGTCGCGGCGGCCTGCGGCGCCGGCGACTGGGTTGCCATCCGGTCGATGTAGTCGAGCACGTCGTCGCGAGTGATGCGGCCACCGGGGCCAGTGCCGTTGACGAGGTCGGGGTTGATGTTGTGCTCGGCAACGAGACGACGCACGACCGGCGACAGCAGACGATTGTCGGACGGCTCGCCGTCGCCGTCCGCCACCGCGGGAGCAGCTTCCTCTGGCGCGGCTGCTGGTGGCGCAGGAGCGGGCGACGGTTGAGTGGGGGCAGCGGCCGGCGCCTGTGCAGCGGGCGCCTGTGCTACCGGCGCCTGCGGTTCCGGCTCGGGTGCGGCAGCTTCGGCCGCGGGGGGCTCGGCGGCGGCGGGCTCGGCGGCCGGCGGTGCCGGTTCGGGCTCTGCCGCTGGCGCGGTCTCGGCTGGCGCGGGTGCTGACGTGCCGGCGGCATCACCGACGACCGCGATCACTGCGCCGACCGGAACGGTGTCGCCCTCTTGGGCGCGGATCTCGGTGACGGTGCCGGTGATCGGCGACGGCACCTCCGTGTCGACCTTGTCGGTGCTGACTTCGAACAACGGCTCGTCGGCGGAGACCGCCTCGCCCACCTTCTTGAACCAGCGAGTGATGGTGCCTTCGGTGACGGTCTCCCCGAGTTGCGGCAGCGTGACATCGGCCATGGTGTGGTCTCTCTCTTCGATCGGATCAGGCGTTCAGGCTGCGGCCCGTGAGCGACAGCACGGTCTCACCGAACAGTTCGGTGAGGCTCGGGTGCGGTTGGATGAACTCGGCCACTTCCGCGGCCGTCGCTTCCCAGTTGACGGCGAGATATCCGCCGCTCAACTGCTCGGTGACCCACGGACCGACCATGTGCACACCGAGGATCTGGCCGGCACTTCCGTCGGGTTGCTTCTTGGCGATGACCTTGACGAGCCCATCGAGCTCGCCGAGGATCTGGGCGCGGCTGTTGGCGCGGAACTGATGCTTGGCGACGACCACGTCGTGGCCGGCCTCGCGGGCAGCCTCTTCGCTGGGACCGGAGAAGGCGACTTCCGGATTGCAGTAGATGGCCCACGGCACCCGGTCGTATGCAACAGGGTTCGGGTGCTCGCCGAGGATGTGCTTCGTCACGAGGATGGCCTCGGCGTAACCGACGTGTGCCAGTTGCGGAGTGTTGATGATGTCGCCGATCGCGTACACGCCGGGCTCTGCGGTGCGGCAGTACTCGTCGACGTCGATGAACCCGCGGTCGGTGACCTTGACGTCGGTCCCTTCGAGGCCGAGCTTGTCGGCGAACGGCCGTCGACCGAC
>DASWRR010000029.1:0-2414 GCA_036403055.1 Ilumatobacteraceae bacterium
TACCAACAGCTCGTGCGCGACTGCTTGCAAACGCCGGCCCACGAGTTCGGTGTCGTGTTGATCGATCGCGGCAGTGAGGTCGGCGGCGGCGACTCCCGTACCGACGTCGGCGTCGTGGCGAAGATGATCCAGGTCGCAGCGATGGACGCCGGTCGGTTCGCCGTCGTCACGGTCGGCACGCGTCGCATCCGAGTCACCGAGTGGCTGCCGGACGAGCCGTACCCGCGTGCCGACGTCGAGGAGTGGCCCGACCCAGCGGTCGACCTGCCGGCTGAACGGATCGCGACCACCGCTGCACGAGCACGGAGGTGCGCCGGCCTCGCCGTCGAGATGGGCGATCAGTCGAACGTGCCAGAGGGCGAGCTCACCGGCGACTCGTCGTTCGACACGTTCTTGCTCACCGCGATCAGCCCCCTCGGCCCCGCCGATCAATACGCCGCGTTGTGCGCATCCGATCCGCTCGCACGCCTCGATCTGATCGATCGGTTGCTCGACGATGTCGAGGCAGGGCTGCAGTTTCGGCTCGGGTGATCTGTAGAGCATCGGCATGTCGGCGTGCTACACATATGCGGTGCCCGACAAGGACAAGTTCGACTCGAAGAGTGACACCGGTCAAATCGGGCAGGTCGTCGATCTTGTCAAGGAGTACGCCAAGCAAGAGACGCTCGGTCCGATTCGCGGCGCCGGTCGATGGCTCGCTGCGGGTGCTGCAGGCGCGGTCCTCCTCGGAACCGGATGCGTCTTCTTGGTGCTCGGTGTGCTGCGACTCGTGCAGAACGAGTTCGGAAAGTCGTTCAGAGGGAGTTGGACGACGATGCTTCCCTATCTCTTCGCGTTCATCGCCAGCGTGATCGTGATCGCGTTCGCTGCGTGGCGGATCTCGAAGAAGAAGACCTTGCAGAAAGAGAGCAGATGATGGCGCAACAACGCATCACCCGCGACGACCTCGAATCGCGATTTCGTCAGCTTCAGGACAATGTTCAAGGACGCGTCGACGACAAGAAGAGCACGCTCGTGACGATCGGCGTCGTCGGCGGCGTCGTCCTGCTACTCGTGTTCTTCCTCCTCGGCAGCCGCCGCGGCAAGAAGAAGACAACGCTCGTCGAGATCCGCCGGGTCTGACTCGTGGCCCGCGCGACACGCGTACTGTCCCCGATGGCTGCGCTTCGGCGCAGCGCCTTGACCAAGGGCTTGCTCGGTGGCAGCCGCGGGTGGATGGCCATCGGTGCTGCGGTGTGGGGTCCGCGGCTCATGAAGAAGGCGCTCGGTCGCAATGAAGTCGTGGTCGCCAGAGAGGTGCTGAAGCCCGGCCAGGCGCTGTACCTCGAGGCGCTCGAGCCGCCGACGCGTGCACAGCGTCGCGCCGCTCGACGTCGTACATGAAGGTGTTGCTCCGCAACCCGCGGCGCGAGATCGAAGTCGCCGGCCCACGACGGGTGCATGCTCTGCTGGCGAAGCTCGAGTTGAATCGGGAGTCGCATCTCGTGATCCGCAACGGCACGTTGGTGCCGGGTGACGCCGAGCTGCTCGATACGGACACCGTCGAAATTCGTCCCGTCATCTCCGGGGGTACGTGATGGTCGCCGCGGCGTCGAAGTGCCGCACGTGTCGCGGTCCTGCGATCATCGATCTGCCGCGGCACAACGCGAACTTCTGTGCGGAGCACTTCTTGGAGCTGTGCCGTCGTCAGGTCACCAAGGCGATCGAGCACTTCGAGATGATGACGCACGACGACCGCATCCTCGTCGCTGTTTCGGGCGGCAAGGACAGCCTCGCCGTGTGGGATCTTCTCGTCGATCTCGGCTACCACGCCGACGGGCTCTACATCGGACTCGGCATCGGTGACTACAGCGACACGTCCGCCGAACATGCGCGCGCGTTCGCCGCGGCGCGAGGGCTCCATCTGATCGAGGTCAAGCTGCGCGACGACTACGGCTACGACATCCCAACGGCCGCGCGCGCAACGCGCCGTGTGCCGTGCTCCGCGTGTGGGCTGAGCAAGCGTCATCTCTTCGACAAGGCGGCGATCGACGGCGCCTACACGGTGCTCGTGACGGGCCACAACCTCGACGACGAAGCGGCGGTGCTTTTCGGCAACACGTTGCACTGGGACGTCGAGTTCCTGGCCCGCCAGTTGCCGGTTCTCGACGCTCGCGGCGGTTTCCCGAAGAAGGTCAAGCCACTGGTACGCCTGACCGAGCGCGAGACCGCAGCGTGGTGCATCGTCAGAGGCATCGACTACCTCGTCGACGAGTGCCCGATGGCGGCGGGCAACAAGCACCTGTCGTACAAGAGCGCGCTGAACACCATCGAGGAGACGTCACCGGGCAGCAAGGCGGCGTTCTACTTCAACTTCATCGAGAAGATGGCGCCGCTCCTCGCCGGTCGGGCGATCACCGATGGCCTCGAGCTCG
>DASWRR010000030.1:0-13034 GCA_036403055.1 Ilumatobacteraceae bacterium
TGCCGAGCTCGCCCTGGCGATAGTGGAGGCGACACAGCAACTCGTAGCGGACGACGTCGCCGAACAGTGGTTGTTCGCCCGACGTTCCGGTGTCACCGACGACGACGGTGTCGCCCTCGTACACGACCTCACCGTTGACGACGCGCGCGTTGTGCGTTGCGCGTGCGCCGCACCAGCAGCGGGCCTCCACTTGCATCGGCACCCGCTCGTCGGCGATCTCGAGCATGCGCTTCGTGCCGTCGAACAGCTCGCCACGAAAATCGGTGATCAACCCGAAGGCGAACACGTCGACGCCCAGATCATCGACCGCCCTGCCGAGCTGATCGCACTGCGCAACGCTGTAGAACTGCACTTCGTCGCAGACCATGTAGTGGATCGGCCAATGCGCGACGGCGAGCTTGTAGAGATCGAGGTCGGGCACGACCTCGACTGCTTCGGCGGCAACGCCGAGCCGGCTGGTGACCTGGGCCCCCTCGCGATCGAGCTTCGTCAGCAGCAATCCGTACAGCTGACGGCTCGCGAGGTTGTGATGGATCTGCAACGCCATCGTGCTCTTGCCCGAGCCCATCGTCCCGAAGTTGAAGCGCAAGGTCGCCATGGCGAGCGCGACCATACCCTCAGCGCGCGCCCCCGAGCATCGCTTGCACACGCTCGATGGTGTCGGCCTCGGCGGCCGTCTTGTCGAGCCGGTATCGCCGCACTCTCGCGAATCGCAAGGCAACACCACCGGGGTAACGAGTCGACCGCTGGACGCCATCGAGCGCAACTTCGACGACCAAGTCCGGGCGAACGTGGACGGTGTGGGCCTCGTTCGCGATCGCCCGTCGCTGCAACTCGTCCGTCTGCCAGCGGAGCAGTTCGTCGGTCATCCCCTTGAACGTCTTACCGACCATCACGAAGCCATCAGCGCCGCGAGCACCGAGATGAAGATTGCTCAGCCAACCGACCCGGCGACCGTGACCCCACTCCGCGGCGAGCACGACGAGGTCGAGTGTGTGAACGGGCTTGACCTTTCGCCAACCGGTGCCGCGCCGGCCGGCTTCGTACGTCGAGTCGATCGCTTTCACCATCACGCCTTCGTGGCCGGTCGCGACCGCGTTCTCGGCGAACGCCTCGGCCTCGTCCGCGTCGGCGGTCACGATCGATGGCAGTCGCGCCGTCATCGGAAGAAGCGCTTCGAGCGCAGACCGGCGCTGATGAAGTGGATCGTCGATCAACGATTGGTCGTCGAGATGCAGCACGTCGAAGAAGTACGCACTCGTCGTCGACAGCCCGCTCATCGTCTCCTGGAAGATCAACGGTTGTCCGTCTTCGTCGATGCCGAGTGCCTCGCCGTCCAACACGACGGACTGCGCTGGGATGCGCCTGACGAGATCGACGACGGTCGGCAGTCCCGCTGTGATGTCGTTGAGCCCGCGGCTGAAGAGTCGGACGTCGTCGCCGCGCTTGTGTGCCTGCACCCGAATCCCATCGAGCTTCCATTCGACGCTTGCCAGACCGAGATCGGCGAGCGCATCGGTGACGCTCGCCGACGTGCCCGCGAGCATCGGCTGCACGGCGGTCAGCGGTTGCAGACCGACGTCGAGCGGCTGGCCGGTGAGCGCGAGGTGTGCGGCCGCGCCGAGATCGCCGAGCAACATCGCCGCGCGGCGAATCACCGCGATCGGCTGGGCGCTCGCCTTCGCAACCGCGTCCGCCACGACCCCTTCGTTCGCGCCCTGACGAAGTTCACCTGTCAGCACCCGATGGAGGTGATCCTGTTCGTCCTTGGTCGCGGCGGACCACAACGCAGTCATTGCCTGCCTGCGCTCGGCCTGCGAGCCGGTTCCCGCAATCGCCGCGATTCGGGTCAGCGCTTCGTCGACGTCGTGGATCGTCAGCGACGATGCCGCTGCCGGCGCGACGTTCAGGTTTGCCATCGTCGCCCACCCGACGCCCATGCGTCCCTGTCGCGGATCTCCGATCAGCAATCCGATCGTTGCGGCGATCTCGGACGGCGCTGTGGCGCGCAGCAGCGCGGCGATCTCGGCGACTTTCTCGGATCGCTTCGACGTGGCGGCGGTTCGCTGGGAGGCAGCGACAAGGTCGCCGTACAGCACCCTCTACACCGTCACAGTCCGAGGTTGAACCCGTTGCGCTCGCTGAGGATGTCGGCGAACGATTGGTCGTACGCCTGCGCCGGCATCTCACGGACGAGCTCGTCGAGCATGATCGCGTCGTCGCCGACGAGGATCCGCCAGTCGTTGCGACGGACACCGTCGAGGATGATGGTTGCCGCCTGTGCGGCGGACGTTGGGGCGTTGTCGCGGAACATCTCGCCGCGCATCTGCATCCCAAGTCGAATGTCGTCGTCGCTCGCGGCGCCGACATCGATGCCGCCGCGCTCCAACCGCAGTCGCAGATCGGCGACCTGCTCGGCGGTCATCTCCTTCGGTTCGCGACCGAGCACCTTCCCAGAGTTGATGAAGATCGACGTGCCGATGTGCCCCGGCATCACGACCGACGCACGAAGGTGCGGTGCGTTCAGTCGGAAGTCCGTGAGCAGGGCCTCGGTGAAGCCCTTGACGGCGAACTTCGCCGCGCTGTACGCGGTGTGTGGGATGCCACGCCCGAGCGAGGCCCAGAAGCCGTTGACGCTGCTGGTGTTGACGACGTGACCCTCGCTGCTCGCGAGCAACATCGGCATGAACGTCCGCGTGCACAGGTAGACGCCGCCCCAACAGATGTTGAACGTGCGTTCCCACTCCTGACGTTCGTCGAGCACGAAGCTGCCGCCGCCACCGATCCCGGCGTTGTTGAACAACAGGTTGATGTGGTCGGTGTCGTGATCCGCCGCGACCGAGACGGCGAACGACCTCAGCACCGATTCGTCGGAGACGTCGGCAACGAAGGTCGAGATGCGTGTTCCCGGCCGAGCATCCGCTTCGCTCAGCTGCTTCGTCTCGGCGAGGTTGTCCGCGGAGATGTCGCACGTTGCGACGTGGCAACCCTCAGCGGCGAGCTGACGGGCGAGCTCTCGACCCATCCCCGACCCGGCACCCGTCACGACAGCGATGCGTCCCTCGAAGTCTTCCATTCCGCAAGGCTGCCAGATCGACGGGCCCTCCCTGTCAGCGTGACCCGTCCGCCGAACGGACGCAGCAGCAGGTCAGATCTCGGCGGCCTCCGCCTGAGCCCGGCGCAGCGCGTCGATGTCGAAACCTGGCTGTTGCGCAGCAGAGATCACCACACGTTCGCGTCGGATGATCAGGTCTGCGGCGGCGCGGATGTCCGCACACACCTCGTGCGGGATCACGACGGCACCGTGCTGGTCGGCATGGATCACGTCGCCGTCCGACACGCGCATCCCGGCAACGGTGACCGGGCGTGAGTAGTCGACGATGTGCACGTAGGCATGCGAGGGCCCGACACGGTCCGCGAGCATCTGGAACCCGGTAGCGATGTCGGGAAGATCGCGAACGCTTCCGTTCGTGACGACGGCTTGGCAGCCGAGTCCCTTGTGGATGTTGCTGTTGACCTCACCCCAGAACGAGCCGTACCCGCGTTCCTCGTCGAGGTCCTGGATCACGACGATGCTCGGCTTGGGTCCCCCGTCGATGTACGCGTAGTAGCCGTCGCGAGCGTACGACTGATCGACACCCGGGTCTGCCGGGTGCGCAGCACGTACGGTCGCCGTGCGGGCGATGCCGACAATGGGTCCGATCTCCGGCCGGGTGCAGACGAGCGGACGCGTCGTGAACCCATATCCGCGGCGCTCCGGAACGAGGATCTCCAACGCGTTGCACACCGTCGGAGTGTCGACGGACGTCAGTGCTGCAATCAGGTCATCCGTCAGTTCGAACATCGTCCGATCCTAGAACGCGCCGGGCGCCGCAAGTCTTTCTCAAGTCTTGGCAAAGATCGCCCGATCTTTTGCTCCGTGAGGCGGATGACGATCGGCTACTTGCTGATCACGGTGGCAGCGGCAGTTGCGTACTTCATCCTGCCCACGACCCCGTTGTCGAAGCTGTTGCTCTACAACGGAATCGGTCTCGCTGCAGTCGTCGCGACCGCGATCGGAATCCGCCACAAGCAATCGGAGGACCGCCGGGCGTGGATCCTGATCGCGGCCGGCCTCGCGTCGTTCCTCGCGGGCGACGTCGTGTACTACATCCTCGACGCGACGAGCGACACGACGCCGTTCCCGTCGCCGGCGGACGCGCTGTACCTCGGCATGTACCCGCTCGTGATCTGCGGGTTGCTGCGTCTCATCCGGCAGATCTCGCCAGGGCGCGACTGGCCGTCGCTGCTCGATGCCGCGATCGCCGCGCTGGGTACGTTCGCCGCGCTCGGCGTTTTGGTGATCGATACGTATGTCGCCGACGGTTCGATGCAGTTCGCCGGACGGCTGATCTCTGTGTGCTATCCCGTGATGGACGTCGCCCTGGTCGCCGTTGCGGTGCGCCTCGTCGGTGTGGTCCCCCTTCGCCGACCGGCGTATGCGCTGTTGACAGCCGGGCTGTGCAGTCTGCTCGTCGCCGACACGATCTACGGAGTGCTCAACTCCGCCGGCACGTTCCAGACCGGCGGGTTCGCCGACCTGTTCTGGCTGGGGTTCTACGTGCTCCTCGGTGCCGCGGCACTGCAGCCGGCGGTGCACGACTCGATCCGGGCCCCAGGACGATCGGCCGGGCAACTGTCTCGGTGGCGGCTCGCAATGCTGTGCCTGATGACGCTGGCGGTGCCGACGATCGACCTCGTCTGGGGTGGTCCCGCCGACAAGACGCTCACCGCGTTGACGTCGATGTTGATGTTCGTGCTCGTCCTCGGCCGGCTCGCAGGTTTGATGGGCGTCGTCCTGCGCAGCGAACAGCGCGCCCGACTCGACACGTTGACCGGACTGGCGAACCGCTTGCTGTTCGACGAACACGTTGCCCGATCCGTCGAGCGGCGCGGTGAAGGCGTGATCTCCGTGCTGTTCGTCGATCTCGACGACTTCAAGGTCGTCAACGACAGCATCGGGCATCAGGCCGGCGACGATCTGTTGATCGCGGTGGCGGACAGATTGCGTTCGTGCGTGCGGGGCGAGGATCTCGTCGCTCGACTCAGCGGCGATGAGTTCGCCGTGCTGTTGGAGAGCGCCGTCGACAAGGCACACGCAATTGCCGTCGTGCGGCGGCTGCAGGATCAGATGCGCAAGCCCGTCGTCGTCGGTGGGCGCGAGGTGCTGATCTCCGCGAGCGTCGGTCTTGTCGTCGAACCACGCTCGACCGTCGATCGTCCCCAGTCGCTGTTGCAGGCAGCCGACGTCGCGATGTATCGGGCGAAGAGCAAGGGCAAGGGTCGCTTCGAGATCTTCGATCACGAGATGTACAAGGAGCAGCTCGAGATCCTCGATCTCAAGAGCGATCTCGCCGTCGCCCTCGAACGTGGACAGTTCGAGGTCTTCTATCAACCGATCGTCAACATGGGCGACGAGCGAATCGTCGCGATCGAATCCCTCATCCGTTGGCATCACCCGACCCGCGGCATGATCACGCCGGACCGGTTCATCTCGCTCGCTGAGCAGACGGGTCTCATCGTGCCGATCGGTCGGTGGGTGCTGCGCGAGGCGTGCCAGCAGCTCAGCCGTTGGCAGCGCCAGGTCCCGAACGCGGCGCCGCGCTCGGTCAGCGTGAACCTCTCTGCTCGCCAACTGCACGATCCGGATCTGGTCAAGGACGTCATGAGCGCGATCGCCGATGCCGGTCTCAAGCCGTGGCAGCTCACGCTCGAGCTCACCGAGAGCATGATGATCGACGAGTTCGAACGGGCCAGCAAGATCCTCGAGCAACTGCGTGCCAGTCGAGTCCAGATCGCGATCGACGACTTCGGTACCGGGTTCTCCTCGCTCAGCTACCTGCGTCGCCTGCCGGTCGACATCATCAAGATCGACCGGTCGTTCGTCGCCGAGATGCGCAGATCGACGACGGCCGAGGCACTCGTGCGGATGGTGATCGACCTCGCGAAGGTGCTCGACCTGCGCACCGTTGCCGAAGGCATCGAGGACGAAGGACAAGCCGAGCAGCTGTCGACGCTGTTGTGCGACGAAGGCCAGGGCTACTTCTTCGCCAGGCCGCAGCCCGCTGCCGAGATCAAAGCCCTCTTCAGTCCTCGGGCGAAGGGGCTGACGAGCGACGGGGCGCTGCCGCATCTCGATGCCGAGATCGTCGAGGGTGAACGCGCCGTGGCCGACCTCGCCGCGGACGTTGGCGCGTTGCACGCCGACCTCGGCGTGCCGGTCAATGCCCGACTGCGATGGCTACAGGTGTGGTCGTCGTTGGAGACGACGTGGACACCGTGGGCGGTGATCGTGCGCGACCGCGAGTCGGGTCGGCTCGGCGCAGCAGCACTGCTCGCCCGGCGCACGACCGACGACGGTCACGAGTTCGTCGCAATGGGTCACGGGCCCTTTGGTGGGACGCGACTCGCGGCGCGCGACCTCGTCAGCGCCAGCGTGCTCGCCCGCACGATCGTCGATCACCTCACGGCGCTCGACGAGCCGTGGACGCTGACGCTCGACAACCTCGACGCCGACGACCTCGTTGCCCAATTGCTCATGGCACTGCTGCCCAACTCGACTCGCACGCCGCTCGCCAGCGTTCCGTTCGTCGACCTCGAGGCGTTCCGACATGGTCACGACCTCTACACCCACAACATGCGCCGCCAGCTGCGCAAGGCCGAGAACCGCTTGGCGACTGACGGATTTCGCGCCGACATCCAGTTCGCCCGAACCGAGCCGGAGATCCGTCTGCTCCTGCCAGAGCTCGACAGGATCCACATCGATCGCGACCACGCCGCTGGCCGCGGCAGCGACTTCGACAACCCGAACGTACGCGAGCTGTGGCAACGCCTGATCCTGGCGCACACCGCCGGCGAACAGATCGAGATCGCGACCCTCAGCATCGATGCCAGGATCGTCGCGTACGTCGTCGGGATTCGCGACGACACCACGTATCGCGTCTTCGACGGGCACTTCGACACAGAGTGGGCGCGCTACTCCCCCGGTCGATTGGTCGAGCACGCCGTGCTGCAACAACTCGTCGACGAGGGCCGCTACCAGTCGGTCGACTGGATGCTCGGCATCGCGCCGGAGAAGATCCTCGTCGCCACCGGCGCACGAAGAGGACTGGCGCTCACCGCCGGCTCACATCGGCGCGACGAGGTCGCGCTGGAGCGAGCGGGCTCCTCCGCAGCCGACTGAGCGGTCGGTATTGCGGATCTGGGTGCCAATGCTTTCACGGACCTGGTGCGGTGAAGGAAGGCTGGCGCCCAGATCGGCGGACGCCAGCCCCTGACCGTTCAGATCAGCTGCAACCGCTGGTCGAGCCGCAGCTCGGGCAGGCGTGGCACGATCCGGCGCGGATCATCTGCACGCCGCATTGCATGCACATCGGTGCGTCGCTCTGACGAGGGCTCGACTTCGGCGACGGAGCGGGACGGACGATGCCCGCCGGGTTCGTGATGTCGTTGTTCGGCGCTTTCGATGCGAGACCGAGATCGAGCTGGGCGACCAACTCATCGGCTGACGGCACGCTCTTCGGGTCCGACGCGATCTCCGTGCCGGTCCGTGTTTCGATCGCGCTCTCTTCGACACCCGGCAGCGTTGGCTGCAGTCGCTCGTCGATCGAGAAGATGCCGAGCTCGGCGCGCTCGTCGTAGGTCAAGTACTCGAGCGCCAAGCGGCGGAAGAGGTAGTCCATGATCGACGAGGCGAACCGGATGTCCGGGTCGTCGGTCATCCCGGCCGGCTCGAAGCGCATGTTGGTGAACGCCTCGACGAACGCACGCATCGGCACGCCGTACTGCAAGCCGTAGCTGATGCTCTTGGCGAACGCATCCATGATTCCGCTGAGCGTCGAACCTTGCTTCGACACCGTCAGGAAGATCTCCCCAGGACGACCGTCCGCGTATTCGCCGATGTTGGCGAAGCCCTTGCAGTCGGCGACCCTGAACTCGAACGTCTTCGCATTGCGCGTCCGCGGCAGCTTCTGGCGGATCGGCTGATGCACGAGTCGTTCGACGATCCGCTCGACGGTGTGCGTCGCAGCCATCGACGTCGGTGTGTCGACGCCTTCTCCGTCCTTGCGGCCGGTCGACAACGGCTGACCGACCTTGCAGTTGTCGCGATAGACGGCAACGGCTTTGAGTCCCAGTTGCCATGACAGCAGGTGCAAGGCCTCGATGTCTTCGATCGTCGCCTCTTCGGGCATGTTGACGGTCTTGGAGATCGCACCCGACAAGAAGGGCTGCGTCGCACCCATCATCCGCACGTGGCCTTCGTAGTGGATCGTGTTGTCGCCCATCGAGCAGGCGAACACCGGCACGTGCTCGGCGGCGAGATGCGGTGCGCCGAGGATGGTTTTCTCGCGATCGATGTACGCCACGATGTCGTCGATCTGTGTGGCGGTGTAGTTCAACTTGCGCAGCGCACGCGGCACCGTCTGGTTGACGATCTGCATGTTGCCACCGCCGACCAACTTCTTGAACTTGACCAAGCCGAGATCCGGCTCGATCCCAGTCGTGTCGCAATCCATCATCAGGCCGATCGTGCCCGTCGGCGCGAGCACCGACGCCTGGCTGTTGCGAACGCCGTACTCCTCGCCATCGCGAACTGCGACTTCCCACGCGTGCTGGCTGGCGGCGGTGACCTCGGCCGGGACCGCATCGACGCCGGCGATCTCGTAGCTCGCATCGCGGTGCATCCGCAGCACGTTGAGCATGTACCGCTCGTTCTCCGCGAATCCGGCGAACGCGCCCATCCGGCTTGCCGTCCTGGCACTGGTGGCGTAGGCGTGCCCCGTCATCAATGACGTCAGCGTCGCTGCCCATGCGCGTCCTTCGACCGAATCGTACGGAAGCCCGAGCGCCATCAACAGCGCACCGAGGTTCGCGTAGCCGATGCCGAGCTGACGGAAGTTGCGACTGGTCTCGCCGATCTTCTCCGTCGGGTAGTCGGCGCGCCCGACGAGGATCTCTTGCGCGGTGAAGATCACTTCGATCGTGTGCATGTAACCGTCGACGTCGAAGTTGCCCTCCTCGTCGAGGTAGTGCAGCAGGTTGATCGACGCCAGGTTGCAGGCGGAGTTGTCGAGGTGCATGTACTCGCTGCACGGATTCGAGCCGTTGATCCGACCCGTCGCATGCGCGGTGTGCCACTTGTTGATCGTCGTGTCGAACTGCAGTCCCGGATCGGCGCACTCCCACGACGCGGTCGCAAGCTCGTGCCACAGGTCGCGGGCACGGACGGTCCGCACGACCGAACCGTCCTTCACCGCGTACAGGTTCCACTCGGTGTCGTCCATGACGGCATGCATGAACTCGTCGCTGACGCGGACCGAGTTGTTGGCGTTCTGATACTGGATGCTGAAGCTGTCGGAACCGTCGAGGTCCATGTCGAAACCGGCGTCGCGCAGCACGCGGGCCTTGCGCTCTTCCTTGGCCTTGCACCACACGAACTCTTCGATGTCGGGATGGTCGACGTTGAGGATGACCATCTTCGCCGCGCGACGCGTCTTGCCGCCGCTCTTGATGGTGCCCGCCGAAGCATCCGCGCCACGCATGAAGCTGACCGGACCGCTTGCCGTGCCGCCACCGTTCAACAGCTCGTAGCTCGAGCGGATGTTCGAGAGGTTGATGCCCGACCCGGAGCCGCCCTTGAAGATGACGCCCTCCTCGCGGTACCAGTTGAGAATGCCGTCCATCGTGTCCTCGACGGCGAGGATGAAGCACGCGCTGGCCTGCTGGGGAACGCCCTTGACGCCGATGTTGAACCACACCGGGCTGTTGAAGGCGGCTCGCTGCGTGACGAGGATGTACTTCAACTCGTCGTTGAACGCCTCGACCTCGGCCGGGTTGACGAAGTACCCGCCCTCGACACCCCATGTGGAGATCGTGTCGGCGACGCGGTCGATGACCTGGCGCAGCGACGACTCCCGCTGGGGCGTCCCGAGCGTGCCCCTGAAGTACTTCTGAGCGACGATGTTGGTCGCGTTGAGTGACCAGCTGACGGGGAACTCGACACCCAACTGCTCGAACGCAACCGTTCCGTCTTTCCAGTTGCTGATCCGAGCATCCCGGCGCTCCCACTCCACCTGGTCGTACGGACGCTTGCCCTGGGTCGTGAAATGGCGGGTGATTCCGATGGCAAGACGTTCCGGCGCCAGTGACATGTGGTGCTCCTTCGGGAGTCGGTGAGACGGTATCGAGTTGTGGGGACGACCACAAGATGTGGTGGCGGAGGCGCCCCCCGGCCTGCACCCACCACAAGTGGTTGTGAGATTACAGCACTGTAGTTACACCCGTGTCAATGATATCCGAGAGATCGGCCAGAAAGATTCTTGACGAATCTCTCCGGACCGATCAGCCAGCAGCGGTGTGAGGTCGCAGGTTTAGAGTCTCCCTACCCCGCAGCGAACCCCGAGTCGATCGGACGATCACTGCCCATCCGCGCCTCACACCGCGGCTAGCTACGGGCACGAACGTTAAAGGTTCCTCCCTGTGGGGAGGAAGGGGTAAAACCACTGAATATGAGCTGAATTCACTGGGGACAGAAGGTGAACAGGCAGGGTTTGTCCACAGATGTCCACAGGCAACGGGCAAAAGCGGTGCAGCACGGGCACCGCGCCGCCCGCCTAATGTCCGACGTGGAGGCGTGAAATGGCGACACCGAGCGTTGCCGTCGGCGATGATTTTCGGCCGGACATCGAGGGGTTGCGTGCGGTCGCCGTCATCGCGGTCGTCGCGTTCCACGCCAAGCTCGCGGCGTTCTCGGGCGGCTTCGTCGGCGTCGATGTGTTCTTCGTCGTCTCCGGCTTCCTGATCACCCGGTTGCTACTGCGCGAAGTGGACACCACCGGGACGATCTCGCTCCGCCACTTCTGGGGTCGCCGCGCCCGGCGCTTGCTGCCCGCGTCGTGCACGGTGGTCGTCGTGACTGTCGTTGCCGGGCAGTTCCTGCTCTCGCCGATCGCCCAGCGACCGCTGGCCACCGACACGCTCGGCGCCGCCGCGTTCGTGATCAACTTCGTGTTCGCGAGCCGACTCGGCGACTACTTCGCCACCCAAGTCGGCCGGACACCCTCGCCGTTGCTCCACTTCTGGTCGTTGGCGGTCGAGGAGCAGTTCTACCTCTTCTGGCCGGTCACACTGCTCCTGCTGCACCGGCGGCCGCGGCACTATCGCCGACTCGTCACGACGGTGGTCGCGGCGCTCGCGATCGCGTCGTTCATCGCATGCCAATGGATGACGCGGGCGCACCCGACCGGCGCCTTCTATCTGCTCCCGGCGCGCATGTGGGAGCTCGCTGTCGGCGGGCTGGTCGCGATCGTCGGCTCGTCGTGGTCGCTCGTGTCACCGCATGCACGGGCTGCCGTCGCGTGGCTCGGCGCCGCGGGGATCGTCACTGCGGTGGCGACGTTCGACCAGTCCGTCGGTTTCCCTGGATCTGCCGCGTTGCTGCCAGTCCTCGGCACGGCGCTGATCGTCATCTCAGGCGGGCGTGACGCGGCTCCCTTCGCCCCACAGGCGGTGCTCGCTCATCCGTGGTTGCAGTGGATCGGTCGTCGCTCGTACGCGATCTACCTGTGGCATTGGCCGGCGCTCGTGCTGGCCGAGGCGAAGTGGGGGCCGCTGTCGCTCGGCCAGCGAATGCTCGCGATCGCGGTCGCACTCGTGTTGGCCGCGGTGTCGTTGCGACTCGTCGAAGACCCCGTTCGTCACGCTCGCTGGTTGACATCGCGGCCCGACCGGGCGTTGGCGCTCGGCGGTGCGTTGTGCGCAACGGTGCTGCTTGCCGGAGCCGTATCGCTCGCTGTTCCGCGACGTCTCGACGCGGGCACGACCGCAGCGGCGCCGGTCCTCGGGGTGCTGACCGCGAGCGCGTCGGGTGGCCTCGCACCTTCGGACCCGTCGTCGTCGACCACTGTCCCGGGACTCGTCGGTGATGACCTCACGAGCCTCATCGATGCGAACCGAGCCGTGCTCGAACAAGGACTCAGGACGACCGCGGTGCCAAGCAACATGCGACCGTCGCTGGCCAAGCTGTTCGACGACCGACCAGCCGTGTACGGAGACGGCTGCGTCGCGATCGGCGTCGACGACAAGCTCAACGCCTGCAAGTACGGGCGGACGTCGTCGTCGATCAAGATCGTGTTGCTCGGCGACTCGCATGCCGCGCAATGGTTCCCTCCACTGCGCACGATCGCCGATCGAAACGGTCTCGAACTGATCGTGCTGGCAAAGGGCGGATGTCCCGTTGCCGCGGTCAGCATCCCGACTGCCACGCTGGCCAGGACGTGTCCGAAGTGGCGCGACAGGGCTGTCCAGTTCATCGCCGAACAGCATCCGGATCTCGTGATCGTTGCCGGGTCACGCCACTATCCGAACACTGACGACGAGTGGCGCGTCGGGTTCGGAGCCACACTCGGTCGGCTGACCGGCTCGACACCACGGCTGCTCGTTCTCGGTGACAACCCGGATGCCCGCGACGACCCGGCGACGTGCTTGTCCGCGCACCTCACCGAGGTCAACGCCTGCATCAACACACGCGACAAGGCCGTCGAGACCGGCAAGCTCGGCGTCGAGCGCGAGGTCGCCGCGCAGAATCACGCTCGCTTCGTCGACACATCGGATTGGCTGTGCGCGGCAACGAATTGTCCGTTGATCATCGGCGACATCTTGATGTTTCGCGACATCAACCACCTGACGACCGTCGCCGCCGAGTGGTTCACGCCGATGCTCGAGGCGGTCGTGATGCCGTATCTCCGGGGTGCGTGAGCTCGTCTGTGTCGGCGAGGGCGAGCGCCGTATCATCGCTGCGATGCGGCGGATCTTCGAGGAACCGAAGGATCACATCACTGTTCGCGGTGCGTACGACGTCGAGCGGCCGCGGCCTGCGAACCGGCCGTGGCTCGGCGTGTGCATGGTCTCGAGCATCGACGGCTCGACGGTGATCGACCACAACTCGCGTGCGTTGTCCAGCAAGACGGATCAAGAGGTGCTGCTGACGTTGCGCG